>CAKUMR010000138.1 GCA_934667865.1 uncultured Oscillospiraceae bacterium
GCCGAGGCCTTGGCCGCAAAAATGAAGGTTCTGGGTACGAAGGGCGCATCCGGATTCTTCTTGATCTGGTTGTACAGATACAGCACGTGCAGGATGTTCAGCAGCTGGCGCTTATACTCATGCAGGCGCTTGATCTGAATATCGAAAATGGAATCCGGGTCGACGCGGACGCCGTTCTGCTCCTCGATCAGCTTGGCAAGGCGCTCCTTGTTCTTGCGCTTGATCTTGCGCAGCTCGGCGAGGACCTTTTCATCGTCCTTGTATTTCAGGAGCTTTTCCAGATCGCGCGCATCGCGCTTGAAGCCGTCGCCGATGAGCGTGGTGAGGTAATCCGTCAGCAGCGGATCGGACTGGCACAGCCAGCGGCGGTACGCGATGCCGTTCGTCACGTTCAGGAAGCGATCCGGCGTGATCTGGCAGTAGTCGCGGAAAATGCCGTTGCGCAGGATGTCCGTGTGCAGTTTGGAAACGCCGTTGACGGCGTGGCAAGCGGCAAGGCAGAGGTTTGCCATACGGACTTCGTTGTTCGCAATGACAGCCATATAGTTGATCTTGCCCCAGTCGTTGGGATAGACCGCGCACAGATGCTCGATCAGGCGGCGGTTGATCTCCACGCAGATAGAATAGACCCGCGGCAGCTGCTCACGGAACAGATCGACGTTCCAGCGCTCCAATGCCTCACTCATGACGGTGTGGTTGGTGTAGGACAGGGTGTTGCAGGTGATCTCCCACGCCTCGTCCCAGCCGAAATCGTGCTCGTCGATCAGCAGGCGCATCAGCTCCGGCACGCAGAGCGCCGGGTGGGTGTCGTTGATGTGAATGGCGAGCTTGTCGGCCAGATTGGAATAGGTGTGATACTTTTTATAGTGCTTTTTCAGGATGCTTTGCAGGGAGGCAGAAACCAGCAGGTACTGCTGCTTCAGGCGCAGGCGCTTGCCCTGAATGTGATCGTCCGCCGGGTAAAGGACCTTGGAGATCGTTTCCGCCATGGCGTTCTGCTCCAGCGCGCGGACGTAGTCGCCGCGGGAGAAGGCCGCCATATCGAAGCTCTGCGGCAGCTTGGCGCTCCAGAGGATCAGACGGTTGGCAGCGTCGCTGTCATAGCCGGAGATAAACATATCATGCGGTACGGCAATGACGGAGTTATAGCCGACCTGTGCGACCTTGAAGCGTCCGTTGTCCATCCACTCGCGGACCTCGCCGCCGAATTTGACCTCCACGGCATCATCCTCGCGGGTGCGGAGCCACACGTCGCCCATCTCCAGCCAGTTATCCGGGAATTCCATCTGCCAGCCGTCGACGATCTTCTGGCGGAAAATGCCGAACTCATAGCGGATGGAGCAGCCGGTGACGGGATAGCCGAGGCCGGTGCCTGCGTCCATATAGCAGGAGGCCAGACGGCCGAGGCCGCCGTTGCCAAGGCCCGCATCCGGCTCCATGGCGTACAGGTGGTCGATGTTGATCCCTGCCTGTTCGAGCATTTCGCGGTATTCCTTTTCAACGCCGAGGTTGAACAGGTTATTGCGCAGGCTCGTGCCGACAAGGAACTCCATGGACATATAATAAACTTCTTTTTTCTGCTCCTCGGCGCAGCGATCCTGGAAAACGCGGTTCTTCTCTGCCAGAAGCTCCCGCACGACCGTGCAAAGCGCGCGGTATGCCTGCTTCTCCGTCGCGTCCTCCAGCCCGCAGCCGAAAAGACGGCGCAGTGCGTCCTGCATCGCCTCCTTGGGGTTCACGGTCAGCTCAGGGCGAGCGGGATTCACTGTCTTTTTTGATTTCTGCATAGTTGCCTCCTAATTGTCTGTCTGTGGAAGCTCCGGAATCCGGAGCCTCCGGGGATTATTTGCTGCGCAGCTCCGTATAAAGCTGCATATATTCCGCGGCAGGCTGCTGCCAGCTGAAGTCGCACTTCATGTCGCGTTTTGCCAGTTCGTTCCATTCCTCGCGCGCGCCATAGTAAAGGCCGACCGCACGGTCGATCGCGCCGAGGAAATCGTCGGCGTTGTAGCTCTGGAAGGTAAAGCCGCGGCCCTCCTTCGTTTCCGGATTGTAGGGCTGGACGGTGTCGCGCAGACCGCCGGTCGCCGCAACAACGGGCACCGTGCCATAGCGCATGGCGATGAGCTGCGACAGGCCGCAGGGCTCGGACTTCGACGGCATCAGATACATATCCGCACCGGCATAGATACGCGAGGCAAGCTCCTGATCGAAGCACAGCCGCACGGCGACCCGGCCGGGATACTGCCGGGCAAAGGCGCTGAGCGCATACTCATACTGCCGCTCGCCCGTACCGACGATGAC
Source organism: uncultured Oscillospiraceae bacterium (assembly GCA_934667865.1). Next base: position 2,305 of record CAKUMR010000138.1, read on the forward strand.
GAGCTGCACCTCCCGCTCCATCAGGCGCTGGAAGATATAGCACAGCAGGTCGATACCCTTGTGTCCGGCCAGTCGCGTCACCATTGCGAGGATGGGCGCGTCCGTATCCGTCCGCAGGCCGAGCTCTTCGCGAAGCGCCCGCTTATTTTCCCACTTTCCTTCCATCTGCTCAGCGGAATAGTGTACGGCGATCGCCTTGTCGGTTGCCGGGTCAAACGTCGTGGTGTCGATGCCGTTGGTAATGCCCCACAGCCATGCATTGCGCAGCACGCCGTCGAGCCGGTGCGCGTAATAAGGATAACGCAGCTCATCGGCGTAGGACTTGGAAACGGTCGTCACAATATCCGACACCTCGATGGCGCCCTTCATCACATTGATCGCACCGTCAAAGGTGAGCCTGCCGCGGTATTCCTCCGGAAGGCCGAGCGTGTTGTCAAAAAAGGATGCATCCGCCCAGCCCTGATACTCCACGTTATGGATGGTGAACACCGTTTTTGTCTCCGGGCTCCAGTCGTGGTACAATGCACGGTAGTAGATGACCGCCATGGCGGCCTGCCAGTCGTGGCAGTGCAAAATTTCCGGCTTGAAATCCAGATAGTACAGCGCAGCAAGGACAGCCTTGGAAAAATAGGCAAACCGCTCACCGTCGTCAAAATCTCCGTAAATTGAGCCGCGCGCACCGAAATAGTAGTCATTGTCGATGAAATAAACCTGTAGCTTCTTGCGGCGGGATTTCAGGCGCAGGATGCCGACATAGCTTTCCCGCCATGCCAGCTCCATATTAAACGAGCCGATATATTCCACCTGAAGGCTTGGGTCCTGCTTCAGCCGCTTATAATACGGCAGAACCAGAACGACCTCGTTGCCCTTGATGCGCGAGAGCTCGGCAGGCAGCGCCTGCATCACATCGCCCAGCCCGCCTGTTTTGACAAAGGGAGCCGCTTCGGAAGCGACCATTGCAATTTTCATACCACTTCTCCTCTTCTGAATACGAGCGGATGCTCCTTCGTGCCGCGCAGAACCGCGCCCGGCCGCACGATGACTTCCTTATCCAGAATGACACATTCCAGATCTGCGCCCTCGCCGATCACGCAGCCCTGCATGATGACGCAGTCGCGCACCTCCGCATTGACCTCCAGCCGTACGCCGCGGAAGAGGACGGATTTGCTTGCCCGGCCTTCCAGTGTGCAGCCGTCGGCAACGATGCAGTCGTCGATCTCTGAGTGCTCACCATAATAGGTCGGAACCTCGTCGCGGACCTTGGTATAGATGGTCAGGCCACTGCCGAACAGGCCGTAACGAACCTCCGGACGGATCAGCGCCAGGCTGTTATGATAGAACTCCGTCGTACTCTCGTTGAACAGCGCGATGCCTCCGAAGCGATAGGCGTTGACCTTCATCCCAGCTTCGGCAAAGCCGTGCATAACAAGATCACGCTCAAAGTGATAGCGGTTGTGCGCCACCGCCTCGGTCACCTCGTGCATCAGCAGCTTCCGGCTGATAACGAAAATGCCCATGGATGCAAGGTACTCCTCCCCAGCACAGTAATCGACTGCCAGATCCGTTACCTGATTCTTTTTATCCAGCCGGACAGCAAGATCAAGCTGTTTTTTCCCGTTGGCAATGCCCTCCTTGGTCACGACCGTCAGATCTGCACCGGAAGCGATGTGATCTGCCAGCAGCTTGCGGAAGTCCATGGCGCAGAGGACGCCGCTGTCCACCAGAATCACATAATCCTCCACCGAATCCTCCAAAAAAGACATTGCGGAATTGATGGCCTCCAGCTTACCGCGGTAGGAGCCGTTGTGACCCATGGCAAACGGCGTCAAAAACTCCAGGCCACCCACCTCCAAATCGAGATCCCACTCCTGTCCGGAGCCGATGTGGTTCATTAAGGACTGATAGTTATGCTTTGTGATAATACCGATATGGCGGATGCCGGAATTTGTCATGTTGGACAGAGAAAAATCAATCTGGCGATAACGCCCGCCGTAAGGCAG
>CAKUMR010000139.1 GCA_934667865.1 uncultured Oscillospiraceae bacterium
CAAGCAGGATAGCACAAAAGCACGCTATCCTGCTTAAAAAAGAAGCCCTTTCCTCTCGGAAAGGACTTCCATGTCTACTATTCTTATTTCGCACTTTTCGGAAAGAGCTTCGCAATCGCCTGCTGCGCCGCGGCCTGCTCCGCGCGTTTCTTGCTCGTTCCGATCCCGCTGCCTACGGGCGTCCCGTTCAGAGAGACCTGCACGGTAAACTCCTTGCAGTGATCCGGGCCGCTTTCGGTCAGCAGCTCATAGGAAAGATGCTGCTCCTTCTTCCGCTGCACCAGCTCCTGCAATTCCGTCTTGTAGTCGTGCGTTTTTTCCGCCTCGGAAAGCAGCGACAGCACATGCTGCTGCACGATGCGCTTTGCCGCCTCGAAGCCGCCGTCCAGGTAGGCCGCGGCAATCAGTGCCTCGACCACATCCGACGTAATGCTCGCTCTCTGGCGGCCGCCGGTCTGCTCCTCACCGTTGCCCAGCAGCAGATAATCGCCCAGCGACAGCTTCTCCGCAACCAGTGCGAGGTTCTTCTCGCAGACCAGCTCTGCGCGGATGCGGGAAAGCTCCCCCTCCAGCTTGTGGGGGAATTTGTGGTAAAGATAATCCGCTGTGACGAAACCAAGAATGGAGTCGCCCAGAAATTCCAGTCGCTCATAGCTCTGGAAGGCATCTTTGTAAATTTCATTGGCGTAGGAGGTATGCGACAGCGCCATGCGCAGCAGCTCGCGGTCCCGATACTCGTAGCCCAGCGCGCGTTCCAGCTCAGTCTGCATTCTGCGCCTCCCGCGGCAGGGTCATCCGGGAAACGTTCGCGCGGATCTCCTCGCAGAAGCCGCTTTCCACTGCCGTCATCGCCTGCTTCACCGCGCCCATGATGGCCAACGCATCGGAAGATCCGTGTGCCTTGATGACCGGCTTGTTCAGGCCGACCAGCATGGAGCCGCCGATCTCGCGGTAATCCATGGTCTTGCGGATCTCATTTGCACCCTTCTTGCAGAAGAGATACCCGATCTTGGAAAGGAAATTCCGCTTGAACATATCCTTCATCATGTGCGCCATGTAGCTTGCAGTGCCCTCGATGCTCTTGAGCAGCACGTTGCCGGAGAAGCCGTCGGCCACGATCACGTCCGCACCGGTCAAAACGTCGCGTCCCTCGATGTTGCCAGTGAAGTGGATGAGCCCATTTTCGTCGGCCTTTTTCAGCAGGACATAGGCGTTCTTGTGCAACTCGTCGCCCTTTTCCTCCTCTGCGCCGTTGTTCAGCAGCGCCACACGGGGGCGCTCGATCCCGAGCGCCTTCTGCGCGTAGAGCGAGCCCATACAGCCGAACTGCATCAGAAATTCCGGCGTACACTCCGTGTTCGCGCCCGCGTCGATCAGGACCGTGCGGGTCGGAAACAGCGGTGCAAAGGCCGCACGGCGGATGCCGCGGATGCGCTTGACAAGCAGCGTGCCCGCCGTCAGAAGTGCGCCCGTGTTGCCCGCGGAGATCATCGCGTCGCCCGCGCCGTCGGCCAGCATTTTCAGGCCGACGACCATGGAGGAATTGCGGTGCTGCTGCACGACCTGCGTGGGGTCAGCGTGCATATCGACCATATCCTCGGCATTGGCGATCTCGACGCCCTGCGGAAGATTGTCCAGACCGTTGGCCTTCATGCCGCGCAGAATGTCCTCCCCGCGGCCCACCAGCACGATCTCCGTTCCGTATTCCTTTGCCGCGCGCAGCGCACCCAGAACGATCTCGTCCGGCGCGTTGTCGCCGCCCATTGCGTCAATGATGATCCTCATGCCTGTTCCTCCTGTTTTCTCCCCGTCAGTGCGTCGATGTGCGCAAGCGCACGGTTCGCGATGGCGAGGTTCTTATTTGCCTTGCCCCGGATTCGCTGCTCCAGCGGGGCGATAATTCCGAAATTGATGTTCATCGGCTGGAAATTCCCGATCGAGCCGTCGCTGATGTAATGGCCCAGCGCGCCGATGGCCGTTTCCCGGCCGAAGTCGGGCGGGGTCTCTCCATTCAGCCGCGCCGCCATGCTGACCGCCGCCAGATAGCCGGACGCGCAGGATTCCACATAGCCCTCCACGCCCGTCATCTGCCCGGCAAAGGCGACCGTGGGATCTCTGCGGTCGGCAAAGGAGGCATCCAGAAGCTGCGGCGAATTGAGGAAGGTATTGCGGTGCATCACGCCGTAGCGGACATACTCCGCGTTCCGCAGCGCCGGGATCATGGAGAAGACGCGCTTCTGCTCCGGAAAGCGCAGATGCGTCTGGAATCCGACCAGATTATAGATATTGCCCGCCGCGTTGTCCTGCCGGAGCTGCACGACGGCATAGGGCTCCTTCCCTGTGCTCGGGTCGCGCAGGCCGACCGGCTTCATCGGCCCATAGCGAAGCGTGTCCACGCCCCGGCGCGCCATGACCTCGACCGGCATACAGCCCTCAAAGACATTTTTATCCTCAAAGCCGTGAACTTCGGCCTCCTCGGCCGTGGAAAGCGCCTGCACGAAGTCGAGGTATTCCTCCCGATTCATTGCGCAGTTGATGTAATCGGCGCTGCCACGGTCGTAGCGCGAGGCGCGCCACGCGCAAGTCATATCAATGGAATCCACCGTGACCAGCGGCGCTGCCGCATCAAAAAAGTGAAGGTAATCGGCATTGCCGAAATATTCCCGGATGGCCTCCGCCATCGCGTCCGAGGTCAGCGGCCCCGTGGCGATGATCACCGGTCCCTGCGGGATCTTCGTGACCTCGCCGGGGACGACCTCGACATTCGGATGCTCGCGCAGCTTCTTCGTGACCATCGCAGAAAAGCCGTAGCGGTCGACCGCAAGGCAGCCCCCCGCCTCCACGCGCGTCGCATCCGCACAGGAGAGGATCAGGCTTCCCACACGCCGCAGCTCCTCCTTGAGCAGTCCCACAGCGTTTTCCAGCCGGTCGCCGCGCAGGGAATTGGAGCACACCAGCTCCGCAAAATCCGCGCAGTGGTGCGCGGGCGACATTTTTTCGGGCTTCATCTCGTACAGCTTCACGCGAAATCCGCGCTGTGCAAGCTGCCATGCCGCCTCGCTGCCGGCAAGACCGGCGCCGATCACCTTAACTTCCGTCATTTCTTGGTTTCCTTTTTCGTTTTACCCGCCGTCTTCTTCGCGGGAGCTTTCTTCGCCGCCGTCTTTGCGGCAGTCTTCTTTGCCGGCTTCTTCTCCGGCGCTTCTTCCGCAATTTCCTCCGCCGACTCGACGGTGTCCGTCGTCGCCTTGGGCATCCGGCGCTTGTAGCCGCGCTTGTCCTCCGGGAGGAAGTTGGGGCATTTTTCATTGATGCAGAAGGGCGTCAGCCTGCCGCGCCCGGACTTCTTGAACAGCGTCTGGCCGCAGACGGGACAATCCTGCTCCGTCGGCACGTCCCACGTCATGAAGCCGCACTCCGCGCCGCGCTCGCAGGCGTAATAGACATAGCCCTTCTGGGATTTGCGTTTCAGAATGGTGCTGCCGCAGCGCGGGCAGCGGCCCGGCATCCGCTCGACGATGGGCATCGTGAATCTGCACTCCGGGAAGCCGGAGCAGGCAAGGAAGCGCCCGAAACGGCCGCTCTTGACCAGCATGGGCTTGCCGCAGAGCTTGCAGACCTCGTCCGATACCTCGTCCGGCACCTTGATGCGGGTCCCCTCCAGTGCCTTCTCCGCGTCCACCATCTCCTGATGGAAGCCCGTGTAGAAACTGCGCAGGACGTCCTTCCAATATACCTTGCCGGCTTCGACGTCATCGAGCTCATGCTCCATGTTGGCGGTGAATTCCACGTCGATGACATCGTTGAAGCGCTCGATCATCAGCTCCGTCACCACGCGGCCGAGCGGTGTCGGGAACAGGCGCTTGTCTTTTTTGATGACATATTCTCTGGCTTCGATCGTCGCCACGGTCGCGGCATAGGTGGACGGGCGACCGACGCCGCGCTCCTCCATCGCCTTGACCAGCGTCGCCTCCGTGTAGCGGGCGGGCGGCTGGGTGAAGTGCTGATCCTTGCCGGTCTTGTCCGCGACCAGACGCTCGGAGCCGTCGAGATTCGGCAGAGACGAGGTCTTTTCCTCCGTCTCATCGTCGCGCCCCTCCTCGTACACCGCGGTAAAGCCCGCGAAGGTCATGAGCTGGTCGGTCGCGCGGAAGGTATGGCCCGCGCAGGTGGTGTCGATCTGCATGGAGTCATAGCGCGCGTCCGCCATCTGGCAGGCGACGAAGCGGCTCCAGATGAGCTTGTACAGGCGGTACTGCTCCTTGGTCAGATCATCCTTGATG
>CAKUMR010000140.1 GCA_934667865.1 uncultured Oscillospiraceae bacterium
GGTGCATACCGTCGCTGATGGCACTATCGTCATCGCCGGTGCCTGCACGGTGGAACGGCCAAGGCCGTTCCCTACGGGTGCAGCCACGATTTTGAACCGGTGCGTAAAACGCGGACAATTTTCCAAACCGACACGCCGGGCGCTGCCGGGTCAGACAACAACGATATAATCCGATTTTCTCGGGGAGGCCGGTTTCTCCGGGCCGTCGGCATAGCCGAGCAGGCAGTGGCCCACGCCGATGTAGCGCTCGTCCACACCCCACGCGCGCAGCAGCGCCTTGCCCTCCGCGCTGTCAAATTCCTCGCGGGCGCGGTGTACCCAGCAGGAGCCGACGCCCAGACTGTGCGCGGCGTTCATCAGGTTGCCCATCACGAGCGCGCCGTCCTCGACGCAGGTTGAGACCTCCGGATCCGTCAGCACCACCAGCACGGTGGGCGCGCCGTAAAACGGCTTTGCACTGGGATTGCCCAGCACCGCGGCGTTCATGCGCTCCAGCGCAGCGACGTCCTCCGGCTTCTGCAAAACGACGATCTTCGCCGCCTGCCGGTTCATGCCGCTGGGGGCATAGGTCCCGGCCCGCAGGATCTCCGCCAGCGCCGCCTCGTCCACCTGCTTCGGCAGATATTTCTTGCAGCTTCTGCGTTCTACCAGACATTTCACGACTTCGTTCATTATAATTCCTCCTTTATACTCCACGGACGGAAACCTCGCCGGAGTTGACCGTTCCGATGCTTCCGTCCTCATAACGAACCACCAGACCGCCGTCCTCATTGACATCCAGCGCAAAGGCCGGCGTCTGCTCCTCGCCGCGCAGCAGGACGACCCGCTTGCCCAGCGTCACGCAGGCACGGCGGTATTCCAGCATCCACGGACGGCGGTCGCCCTCGAGCACCTCCGCCAGCTCCTGCAAGCGCCGGATGAGCGCCCGCGCCAGCTCGTTCGGGTCAAGCTCGCGCCCCGTGATGTCGGCAAGGGAGGTCGCAATGGGGCGCACCTCCGGCGGAAGCTGCTCAAGCTCGGTGTTGCAGTTGATGCCGATGCCGATCACGGCGTACTCCAAGCGGCCGCTCTCGGCCTCGCAGGAAAGCTCCGTCAGGATGCCGCAGAGCTTCTTGCCGTGCCATTGCAGATCGTTCGTCCACTTGATATCCGCCTCGACGCCGCAGCAGTCGGCGATCGCGCGGCGCGTGGCCACCGCCGCCAGCGCCGTCAGGTGCATCAGATGCCCCAGCTCCACCGCCGGGCGCAGCAGCACCGACAGGTAGACCCCGCCCGGCGGGGACACGAAGCTCCGCCCCAGCCGGCCGCGTCCGCCGGTCTGGTGCTCCGTGACGACGACCATGCCGTGCGGCGCGCCCTGTGCGCCGAGCTGCTTTGCAACGTTATTGGTCGAATCGACCTCCTCCGGGACGACGACCGTCCACGGCGGGGCCTGCAAAAGCGCCGCGTTCAGCCGCGCCGTGGGGCGCAGGCAGTAGCCGCGGTTCGGCACGGAGTCGATGCGGCAGCCCTCGGCGCGCAGCGCCTGCACCGATTTCCACACGGCGGCGCGGGAAACGCCCAGCTGCCTGCTGATCTCCTCGCCGGAAATGTATTCGTCCTGCCGCAGCAGGGCCAGCACTTCTTTTCTTCCCATGGCTTCAGATTCCTCTTGCTTTTTTCATAAAAATGTACTATAGTAATTGTAAACTGTTTTTCCGGAAATGTAAACCGTTTTCGGAAACTTTTTTGCCCTGATTGTAAACCACAAAAATCAATTGTAAACCAAGGAGGAACCATTCCATGTCCAAATCCGCTCTCCGGACGCGGTCGCTGCTGCTGGCCGCGCTGTTCGCCGCACTGACCGCCGTCGGCGCCTTCCTGCGCATCCCCGTCGGCCCGATCTCCTTCACCCTACAGGTTTTCTTCACCTGCACGGCCGGCCTGCTGCTGGGGCCGTGGTACGGCGCGGCCTCGCAGGCCGTGTATGTCCTGCTGGGGCTGATCGGCGTGCCGATCTTCACCGAGGGTGGCGGCCTGATGTATGTCGCCAAGCCCAGCTTCGGCTTTCTGCTGGGGCTGATCCCCATGGCGCTGATCATCGGCCTGCTCACCCGCCGCGAGAAGTGCGGATACTGGCGCATGGTGCTGGCCTGCGTTGCCGGTCTGGTCGTGCTCTATGCCATCGGTCTGCCGTATATGTATTTTGCGCTGAACGGCGCGTGGTCGGTGCAGAAGACGCTGGTGTCCGGCTGCGCGATCTTCCTGCCCTTTGACGCGATGAAGATCGCGCTGGCCAGCCTGCTCGGCTGCCGCTTGCAGCGCGTGCTTCGAAAGTAAGCGGCAAAACAAAGGGACTGGATTTTTCCGCCGCCTTATGGTATACTGGTCGTACCATTGAATCGACGCGGGAGGTAGGAAAATGACGGGACTTTATACTTTTCTCGGCGTGACGGCCGGGGTACTCATCATCGGCGGCATCGCGTTTCTTGTCATTCGGAGCAAGGTCAAGCGCTTTGCGCAGAAGAGCTTCGGCACCTCCGATCTTTCCTATCTGATGCGCGCGGCACAGGACGCGGCGCAGGACGAGAGCTTTGAAGGGCCGAAGTCCCTCTCCGGCGGCGACAGCATTTTCATGCCGCGCATTTTGCGGGATTTCCCGGATTTCAATCTGGAACGCGCCAAGAGCCTCGCCCGCGCGGAGCTGACGAAGCGCCTGTCCGGCAAGCCGGAGCTGAAGATCCACAAGATCATCCTGCACGACTACCAGCGTGCCGCGAACGAAAAGACCATCGTTTTTCAGGCGGCGGTGCAATACAAGGAGGACGGCCATGTGAAGCAGAAGCGCTATTGCCTGCACTATGCCTACCTTCTGCCGGAGGACGGCGGGACGACCGTCGCGGGAAGCTGCCCGCACTGCGGCGCGCCCTTTACCAGCACTACGCAGACCAACTGCCCGTACTGCGGCTCGCTGGTGGTGAATGTGCTGCGCAACACGTGGAAGTTCACCGACTGCTACGAGAAATAAACGAAGATTCGGTTTTGACCGTCTGCCCGGAGGCTTTCCGTATGGAAGGCCTCCGGGCTTTTGCGCGAACCGCCAGTTGCTGGTGCCTACACACGGAACGCTCAAGAGCGTTCCCTACAGGGACAACCGAATTTTTGAACTCGGTACGTAAAACGCGGATAGATTTCCAAATCGGTACGTAGGGAATGGTCTTGACCATTCCGCTGCTGGCAGTTTCATCATTGCGAGTGCCTGCACGGCGGAACGGCCCAAAGCCTCCCCTGTGTAAGGGGAGGTGGCGCGAAGCGCCGGAGGGGTTGACGAAACAATCTGTTAAATATGACAAGAATATTTACAATCCCCCAGTCAGCTTCGCTGACAGGTCTCGCTGCGGCTCGGTCACGGCGCGGCTCTGATATGCCACCGGCATATCATTCACTACCGCGCCGACGCTTCGCGGCCCTTTACACAAGGGGGCCGTTGGTGCGTACCATCACTGCTGGCATTATCGTTATTGCAAGTGCCTGCACGGCGGAACGGCCCAAAACCTCCCCTGTGCAAGGGGAGGTGGCGCGAAGCGCCGGAGGGGTTGACCTAGCAACCTGTTAAACGATGGAAGAACATTTACAATTCCCCAGTCACCGCGTTGCGGTGACGGTTCTCGCTGCGGCTCGGTCGCGGCGCGGCTCTGATATGCCACCGGCATATCATTCACTACCGCGCCGACGCTTCGCGGCCCTTTACACAAGGGGGCCTTGGTGCGTACCATTGCTGCTGGCAGTTTCATCATTGCGAGTGCCTGCACGGCGGAACGCTCAAGAGCGTTCCCTACGGGTGCAGTTGAGATTTTGAGCCGGCACGTAGGGGTAGACGGAATTTACACGAATTTCCACAAAAATCGCCGGGCGGGGGATCCCCCGCCCGGCGTTGCTTTCTTTTCCCGGGAAATGCTTATACCTTCAGGCTGCCGAGGCAGACGCACTTGCCGCTCTTGCGGTCAAAGAGCATGATGTCCTCGCCGGAAACGCTGACCGGCACCTGCGCGCCGATGGTGAACAGGGAACTGCCGAACACCACGCCCGTCAGCAGGAAGTCGCCGATGCGAACCTTGATCGTGGACTCCATGCCGGTGGGCATGGCGCCGTAGATCTCGCCCTGCAATCCGTTCGGGTCGCTGATGTCCAAAAATTCCGGGCGCACGCCCAGCACGAAGTCACCGTTGGCGATCACCGGCTCCTCGGCCAGAGAATCGTCCTCCTCGGTGACGCGTGCGATGTGATAGCGGAACACCTC
>CAKUMR010000141.1 GCA_934667865.1 uncultured Oscillospiraceae bacterium
CGCCGAAGATCCGCTTGCGGAGCGTGATGAACTGCGGAGCGGAGTTGAAGAGCATCGCGAGGATCAGGACGATGGCCGCCGTGCAGAACCACGGCAGGCGGAGCATCCACTCGGAAAGATCGAAGTAGGTTCCCATCATGCCGTTGGGGTTCATGATCACGTAGGCAATGCCGTAGCCGAGCGCGATGCCGATCACGGAGCCGATCAGGCCGATCACAAAGGCGTAGGAGGTGTAGTGCCGCAGGATGCGGCGGTCGCGGAAGCCCAGCGCCTTGAGCGTGCCGATCTGCGTTTTTTCGCGGATGGCGAGACGGTGCATCGTCGTGACCATGGTCAAAACTGCGATCAGCAGGAAGATGACCGGCAGGAGCGTCCCCATGGTCTGGCCCTCCTCGGCCTCGCCCTGCGCGCTGGAATAGGCCAGCGTTTCGTCCTTTGTCAGCACGAGCGTGGTCTTGCCCAGCGCCCGGTCGGCGGCTTCGGTGAAGTCCTTCTTGTCCAACCCGGACAGGACGTTGATCTGCGGATAATAAGCGGCGCCCAGCGCCTTTTCATACAGGGCAGGGGAGACGTAGGCGAAGCCGTAGGTGGAAAAGTCCGGCATCAGCTGGCTTTCGTCGCGGACGCAGACCAGATACTCGCCGGATTTGATCAGCCCCTTAACGACGGTTTCCAGCGAAATGCTCCCGTAGACGAGCGTCAGCCGGTCGCCCACGGCAAGGTCGTTCTTTGCCGCGTACTGCTCCGACAGCCACAGGCCGTCCGTGCTTTCCGGGTCGTAGTCCTCGCCGGAGGCGAGCCAGAAGCCGGAAACCTTTTTATCCGTGGTGACGGTCAGCGCCAGACTGTCGCCCGCGCGCTCCTGCACCTCGGCATTGATACTCAGATAGCGCGCCGCGTTCTCCACACCGGCGATGCTCTTGACGGCTTGGAGGTCGTCCTCAGAGAAGCCCGCCTCGGAAACCAGCCGGTAGTCGGCGAAGCCGGTCTGCTCGAAGAAGGCGCTTGTGCTTTCCTCAATGCTGACCCACTCCATGTTGAAGCCGACAAAAATGCCGATGCCGAGAGCGGTCATGATGATCATGGAGATAAACTGGGCCTTGTAGACGCCCATGGTTCTCCACAGCTTTCGCAGCAGCATAGGCCCCTCCTTACCAGTCGATGTCATCGGCGGAGGCAGGCTCCGGCTGCTCCTCCTGCGAAACGATCCGGCCGTTTTTCACGCGGATGACCACGTCGGCCATTTTTGCAATATTCTGGTTGTGCGTGACGATGACGATGGTCTTGCCGTACTCCCGCGCCATGCGCAGCAGGAGCTTGAGCACGTGGACGCCCGTTTCGGAGTCCAGCGCGCCGGTCGGCTCGTCGCACAGAAGAATTTTCGGGTTCTTTGCCAGCGCGCGGGCGATGGAAACGCGCTGCTGCTCGCCGCCGGAGAGCTCGGAGGGGAAGTTCTTGAGATGGTCGGACAGGCCGACCTCCTCCAGCATCTTCGTCGCAGAGAAGGCGTCCGGCGCGATTTCCTTGACCAGCGTGACGTTTTCATGTACCGTCAGCGTCGGCACGAGGTTGTAAAACTGGAACACAAAGCCCACCGTCGCGGCGCGGTAGTCGGCAAGCTCGTTGCGCGAGAGGGTGGAAATATCCTTGCCCTGCACGTAGATCTTGCCGCTGGTCGGGCTGTCCAGACCGCCCAGCAGGTTCAGAAGCGTGCTCTTGCCCGCGCCGCTGGGGCCGAGGATGACGACGAATTTGCCCTCCTCGAGCCTCATGTTCACGTGGTCGAGCGCACGCAGCTCGTGGTCGCCGCTGACATAGACGCGGCTGACGTCCTTGAATTCAACAATTGCCATTATGCAATTTCCTCCTGCGTATGAAATTCGCATCTGCCGCACAGAGCCTCCAGACTCTCCGTGGGGATTTCGGAGAGCAGGCAGCAGGCGGCTCCCTGCACGTCCGTCAGCTCCGGGAAGGAGGAGAGCAGCAGGCCGGAGACCGAGCGGTAATACCGGCTGTAGCACAGGGCGATGCGGCGTCCGACCTCTGTCAGGAAGGCGGCGCCGTAGGAGTCCTTTTTGACCAGCCCGAGCTGGATGAGCGTGTGCATCATATTGTGGACGCTGGGCTTCGATAGCCCCATGCTGGTCGCGATGTCAACGCAGCGAACGCCCTTTCCCTCGCGGTCCAGCGCCTTCATGGTCAGAAGATAACGGATATTGGAAGCTGTGAGTGTTTTCTGGTTAGCCATTGCTTACCTCCTTGTAGAAGAGTGGGGAGCGCAAACCGATGGTCTGCGCTCCCCGTTGGTACATCATTTCTTGTGGCAGGAGCCTGCCATAGCACAATGCGCACAGTTGCAGCCACAGGAGGTTTTGCCCTTTTTCTTATTCTTCACAAGACTCAGGATAATGAATGTGACGATTACCGCAAGAACAAGGGTAATTAAGATGGTTGCAAGATTCTCTGCGATCCAGGCAAACATAAGACCGACTCCTTTCGCTTGGAACTTTCAGGATTACTTCGTGACCTTGACCTTCGTGGTCAGCTTGGTGGCTTCCTTGTACGGACGCACCAGCATGTAGATCATACCGACCAGCAGGAGGACGGAAACGAACACGCCGATCACGCTCACGGTGGCATTTTCTGCGAAGATGCTGCCGAACTGGTTGACCATCAGGGCGATGACATAGGCAAAGCCGCACTGATAAGCGATGGCGAACCAGGTCCACTTCTGGCTGTTCATCTCACGCTTGATCGCGCCGATGGCAGCGAAGCACGGAGCGCACAGGAGGTTGAACACGAGGAAGCTGTAACCGGTGATGCCGGTGAAGGCCTGCGCGATGTTCTGGTAAACGGTGCCGTTGCCGCCGCCATAGAGGATACCCAGCGTGCCGACGATGTTCTCCTTGGCGACAAGGCCCGTGATGGAGGCCACGGCTGCCTGCCAGTTGCCCCAGCCGAGCGGCTTGAAGATCCAGGCGATCACGCCGCCGATCTTGGCGAGGATGGAGCAGTCGATCTCTTCCTCGGAGAGCATCCGGAAGCCGTCAGCAGCCCAGCCGAAGTAGGTGGTGAACCAGACAAAGATGGTGGACAGAAGGATGATGGTACCGGCCTTCTTGATGAAGGACCAGCCGCGCTCCCACATGGAGCGCAGGACGTTGCCGAGGGTCGGCCAGTGGTATGCGGGCAGCTCCATGACGAAGGGAGCGGGCTCGCCGGCGAACATCTTGGTCTTCTTCAGCATGATGCCGGAGCAGATGATCGCGGCCATGCCGATGAAGTAAGCAGAGGTGGAAACCAGAGCGCTGCCGCCGAACAGAGCGCCTGCGATCATGCCGATGAACGGAACCTTAGCGCCGCAGGGGATGAAGGTGGTGGTCATGATCGTCATACGACGGTCACGCTCGTTTTCAATGGTACGCGAAGCCATGACGCCCGGAACGCCGCAGCCGACGCCGATGAGCATCGGGATGAAGGACTTGCCGGACAGGCCGAACTTACGGAACACGCGGTCAAGAACGAAGGCGATACGGGACATATAGCCGCAGGCTTCGAGGAAGGCCAGCATGAGGAACAGCACAAGCATCTGCGGCACGAAGCCGAGCACTGCGCCGACACCGGCGACAATGCCGTCGAGGATCAGACCGGAAAGCCAGTCAGCCGCGTTGCACTTTTCAAGCAGCCCGCCGACAAGCTCCGGAACGCCCGGCACCCAAACGCCGTAATCTGCGGCCTCCGGCTCGTCAAAGCCGTTCTTCTCGAAGAACGCAACGGCGTCGACATAGGTCATGCCAATGGTGGAATCCTCGTCCGCATCGGCGGGGATGGTGTCATAGTAGACCGTCATGTCGTTTTCGGCAAGGGTCTCCTCGTCCTCGACTGTGACGGTTGCGGACTTCTGATCCGCAGGAACGGCCTTCAGCGCGGCCAGCGTTGCGGCAGCGTCAAAGTCGTCCGCTTCCACATCCAGCTCCGGATAGTAGGCCAGAACTGCATTGGTTGCATCGCCGTATTCCTCGGCAAGCTCTGCGTAGCCGCCGTCGATGCCGAACAGGTGCCAGCCCTCGCCGAACAGGCCGTCGTTTGCCCAGTCGGTTGCCGGTGCGCCGACGGCGACCATGGCGACCCAGTAGACCAGGAACATGACGACCGCGAAGATCGGCAGACCCAGCCAGCGGTTCGTGACCACACGGTCGATCTTATCGGAAACGCTCAGCTTGCCGGCGTTCTTTTTCTTGTAGCAGGCCTTGATGATCCTGCCGATGTAGA
>CAKUMR010000142.1 GCA_934667865.1 uncultured Oscillospiraceae bacterium
GGCGGAAGTTATACTGCTCCAGCCATTCGTTCGCGCTGAAGCGGCCGATGACCGTATGCTCGTTGGTGTCGCGGTAGACCTCCGCCTCCGGGAAACGCCCCCACGTATCGGTCGCTGCATCGTGCAGCTCCAGATAGATGTTGGCATAGCGATGATCCTCAATCTTCATCCAGCTCAGCCGTCCGTCCGTGGAAAGCTCGGTATCCTCCGCCGTACGGCTGGCCGTAAAGTAAATATCAAGACTGGTGTCCGCGAAATTTGCAGAATTATCCACGTTGGAATCCAGCGTGATGCGGTTGGTGCCGCTGCGGAGCTTGGAGGCATCCAGAGGCACCGTGACCCAGACGCTGTTTTCGCCCAGATAGGGCGTGAGATCCAGACGCTCCGCCGGCGCGCCGTTGAGCTTGACCTTGAGCACAGGCACCGTGTTGTCCAGCTCGCTCACGCCGTCGCCCTCATCGACAGGTTCCGGCTCCGGCTCCTCCAGCAGGTTGGTACCCACATGGACAAGGACGGAAACCGTCGCCTGCGTGCAGTTTTCCAGCTCGTGTAGCTCGATGTTGCGGCAGACGGAATAGATGGAGTTATTCTGCGTGTAGATGCCAAGCACCATGTTTTCGTCCAGCCTGTACTCCATGTCGCCGGGATAGGATGTCCATTCCTTGCCGTTATACAGCTCGATCGTGAGATTGGCAAAGCGGTCGGTAAAGGGCTCCCAGGAATTCATCATATCCGAGGAAACGAAGGAATCCGTGGAAAGCTCCGTGTGGGTGAAAAAGAGGTCGACGCTCTTGTCCGTAAGGTTGCCGTGATTATAGGCGTTGCTGTAAATGGCAAACTGGTTGATGCCGTCGATCAGATACTCGAGCGGAACGTCAAAATTGACCCACGTCCAATCCTTGCCGAGATAGGGTGTCAGATCGACCGTGACCCAGTTGGTTTCATTGACGCGCAGCTGCAGGGTCGGCTTGCCGGTAAAGTCCTCGACCGGCTCGGACGGCTGCGTTGGGGCTTCGGAGGGCTCCTGCCCGCCGCAGGCCGCAAAGCTCAGGCAGAGGGCCAGCGCCAGCATTAAGAATAACAGTCGTTTCATGATGATCTCCTCACTTTTCAAGCTGATACCGGATCATCTGATCCAGAAGGTAGGCTCCAAGGACATTTTCTCCGTGTGCGGAGAGAGATTCATGCGTTAAAAGCGCGCCGCCGAGGTTCAGATCAGAGGCATCCAGCCGCAGGGTCGTCTGAAGCAGGGAGCCCTGACCGACCGTGTAGTCGCAGACATAGGAGCCGATCTCCCCCGTCGTGATGCCGAAGCGGCCGATGAGGTTTTCTCCGTTGTCCGCCGCGGTCAGATAGGAGGCGGTGGCAAGGTTGATAAACTGCATCCCGCCGAAGCCGTCATTTTGCAGCGATGCAGCAAGGCGGTTTTCCCGGTCGGGTACAAAGGCAAAGGAGAAGCGGTTGTAATCCCAGTTGTCCGCCGTCTGCGTCACGCCGGAATTGCTGCCGACGTACACGACCCTTCCGCCGTTTGTCAGGTAGCTCAGGATCATGCCGTTCATCTCCGAGGCGACGACCAGATCGGCTCCGCTGCCGTTGGAGAAGCCCGCCATCCACGGATAGCGTGTGCCGAGTCCCAAGCGGTTGGAGGGGTCGTAAATCTGGATCTTTTTTCCGCTGAGCCCCGCCTTGTCAAGACTGTCGAGTGGGCAGCCCCAGAGGCTCCACTCGTTTTTTGTCAGCACTTCTCCGCCCTGCACGAGCTCCAGCCGCAGTGTGTAGCGCACGGCCGCGGTGCTGTCCGGGAAGGCGATGGTCATGGGAGCAAGCGTGTAGTAGCCTCCGTTTTCCAGCGTGATGCCGGTCTGCGCCGTTCCGGACAGGACGGAATTCTCACCGTCGAGAAGCGCATAGTGCAGCTCGGCGTTTTCAAGACTTGTCCCCCCGTACAAACTGATGGCCGGCGTGAGCGTCTGCTCCTGACCCGCCTTGAAATTCGAGCTGTCGCGCGGCAGCAGAAGCGCATTTTCCCCGGCGGACATTTTTATATAGTCCGCGTCAAAATGCGGCTGATACAGGTCGTCAAACCAACCGTCAGCCCAGCCGTTCGGGCTCTCAAAGATGTGCGTCAGGAAGAGCCCGGCCACGCCCTCGTGCGCCTTGCTCGCCTCCAGATAGTATTTGCGCAGCTCCTGCGCGTTGCCGACCGATTCCTGAATGACCATGTCGATCTGCTCTTCGGTATAGCCTGCGTCGCGCATGATCTGCCCCTGATCAATCTCCTGATAGTAGTCGTGGTACCAGGTATACTGCTCTGTCGACTGAGCATTCAGCTCCTGAACGTCGCGCAGGACGCTGATGTCCGCATATTCGCCCAGAATGAGCGGCTGCTCACCGCGCTCTTCCAGCCATCCGGCCAGCATGGTTTCAAAGACATCCGCCTGATAATAAGGATGGCAGGTGGCAAAATCTCCGTACTTGTGCTCGCCGTTCGTGCTGTTGTCGGTGAACAGGCGACCTGGGTCGACGGTCTTGGCCGTTTCCACACACCACTGCATCAGCGTGTCCATCGCCTCCGTGAATTCCAGATCCTCACAGTTGAAGTCGCTCATAATCACACAGGGATGGCTGCGATCCTTTTCGACCATTTCCATCATCTGCAAATAGGCGCGCTCAAAGAAGGCCTCCGTTTCATTGACATTCCAGATGGGATATTCAATATAGACGTACATTCCCAGCTCGTCGCACAGATCAAGCACATAGTCCGGCGGAGAGAGCAGGCAGTATTTGATCGCATTGAAGCCGGCCTTTTGCAGCTCCTCAATCTCATAGCGGACACGCTCTGCCGCAACCGCGGAGGTATAGTTTTCATAATAGCTGCCCCAGTGGAGCATCCCCGTCAGGAAAACCGGTGCGCCGTTGACGAGCACCTTGCGGCCGGACACCGCGACGGAGCGGATGCCGAAGCGCTGCTCCAGCGTGTCGGTCAGGCCGTCCGCCTCCGCGCGCACCTGAACGGTGTAGAGCTCCGGGCTGTCCGCGCTCCACAGCTTCGGCGCGGCGACGGTCAGCGGCACATGGACGGCCGTCCTTCCACCCGCCGGAACCGTCAGGCTCTGCACCTGCGTGTCCTCGCCGACGCTGACGGACAGGGCCGTTTCCTGTGCATTTTTCGAGGGGTTCATGAGCGTCACCTGCACGTCGAGCGCACCCGTCTGTGCATCAAGCGTCCGCACATAGACATCATCCACGGCAATGGTGCCGCGCGGCTCCAGATATACACTCTGCCAGATGCCGCAGTAATTGAGTTTTCGCGTGTCCTGCGTGAAGCCGGCCAGTGTTTCCTTGATGTGGATGTCGTCCTCTGTCAGTCCGCTGTTCCAGTCCTGATCAACCACGCGGACAATCAGTGTGTTTTCTCCCTGCCGGAGAGCTGACGATACACAGAAGCGAAAGGCGGTGTAGCCGTTTTCATGGCTGCCGAGGAACTGCCCGTTCAGCCAGACCTCCGTGCGGTAGTCCACCGCGTTGAAGCACAGCCACCATGCCTCCTGCGTCAGCTCCTGCATGGAAAAGGTCTTCCGGTACCAGACGATGCCGTTGAAGGTGTCCGGGAATACCCGGTCGGCATAGCTCAGCTCGAACTGTCCCTCCGCTGCGGCCGGAACCTGCGCCTGTGTCCAGTTCTCGCCGCAGGACGCCGTGCGCAGGCGCAGACTGTAGGCCTTGCCGCCGTCGCTCAGAAGCCAGACACCACTTTCGGCGTTACTGGCAATCTCGATGCGGTTTTCTCCCTCGGTCAGGCCGGACGCATCGATGCAGAGATCGACCCAATGCTGCCGGCCGTTCTGATAGTAGGAAACATTCGTTTCCTTCCATGCGCCGCCATTGACACGCACCTGCACTGCAACGTCTGCGCCGTCAGCGCCGGCAGCGCTTTCTTCAATAAGGAGCAATGCGCGCGCCTTGACAAAGTCAGTTTCTGCGAGCTGATCGACCGTCAGGCTGACGCCGAGTGGCTGCGTACCGAGTGCCGCGCGCTCTGCGGCCTCTCCCTTGTCGTTTTTATATTCCCTTGTTTTTTCCGCGCCGTCCGCCAGAAGCTCCCATTGCCCATTGAGACTGACGGCACGCTCGCGCAGGCCGGAGGGCTGCTCGGTGTTGAACTGCCACGAAACCTCCGGCGCGTCCGGCTGCTCCGTATCCTGCGTCGGTTCCGGGCTGCCCGGCTGGCAGGCGCAGAGCGCGGCAAGCGAAAGGGCAAGCAG
>CAKUMR010000143.1 GCA_934667865.1 uncultured Oscillospiraceae bacterium
GATGGCGGCTCCGTAGGCGGTTCCGACGCCTCCGGTCATGGCAACGCCGCCGACGACGCACGCGGCGACAATGTCGAGTTCCATGCCCGCGCCCGTCGTAGCGCCCACGGAATTGAAGCGGGAGGCGTAGAGCACGCCGGCCAGCGCAGCAAAGATGGAAACCGTGATATGGACGATCGTCTGCACCTTGATCACGTTGATGCCCGCAAGGCGCGCGGTTTCCTTATTGCCGCCGGTCGCATAGATCTCGCGGCCGAGGCGCGTGTATTTCAGAAGCAGATGGAACAGGATGCCCAGAACCAGCGCAAACACGATGGTGAAATAGACGGAGCCGAAGATCTTGCCCTGGCCGAGCTTGGTGAAGGCCTCCGGGAAGCCCGTGATGGGGTTGCCGAGCGTGGTCACCATGACGACGCCGTTGATCACGTATTGCAGGCCGAGGGTGATGATAAAGGGAGGAAGCTGGATCTTCAGGACGATGATGCACTTGACGATGCCGACGATCAGACCGGCGGCCAGCCCCAGCAGAATGGAGGGGACGATCCCCCAGTGAAGCGAGGTCATGCCCCACGCACAGGCGACGCCGCCCAGCGCCGTCGTTGCGCCGACGGAGAGGTCGCGCACGCCGGTCAGCATCAGGCAGGTCAGCGGCGCCGCGATGATGAAGGTGAAGCTGGCGGCACGGCAGACGTCGATCAGGTTGGCCGTCGCAAAGAAATTCGGGTTATTGAAGGCAATGACGATATAGAGAATGATCATCGGAATGATCGCACCCATTTCACGGGCGGAGATCACTTTCTTTCCGAGGGTCGCGAGCTTGCTCTGTGTTTTCATAAAGGCTCCTTGTTTCGCGGTTATTTACCGTTTTTTTATGCAGAAAGGCAGGACGGCTGTATCGTCCCGCCTTTACGTGTAAGTATCAGCCGTTGAGTTCAATTCCGAAGCGTTCGGCGTACTCCTTGGCGTTGTCCTTCGTGATGACGGAGGGCTCCGGAGCGCTGACCGTTTCGACATCCTCGCCGTAGTAGTAGGCGACGGCGTTCATGGTAGCCTGATAGCCCATGTCGTAGTACTCCCAGTTGACGAGCTTGTCAATGCCGCCGTTCAGAACCGCGTTGATGCAGTCGCCGGAGTTGGCTTCGACCAGAACGTACAGATCGTCGCCCAGATCGTTTTCCATGACATAGGTGCCGACGCCAAGGCCGGAGGTCGCGTCATAGCAGATGATGCAGTTGATTTCCGGATAAGCTCTCAGCGTGGAGGCGGTCACGTCCGCACCCGCGATGGCGTCGCCCTGTGCAAATTCCGTATCGACCAGCTTGGCATTGCCGCGCTTGTCACAGAAGGCGTTGATGGAAGCGACGAAAGCATCCGTCTTTACACCGGCGCTCGTGCCGATCAGGAGAATGTTGAGCTGCTCGTCCGGCTTCGCCAGCGCTTCCAGCTCTGCGCAGAAGCGGTCGCCCATGACCTCATAGGTCGGCGCGACCTGAACGTCGACGCAGTCACTGTAGTTGCCGAGGCAGGCCGTGACGATGCCCTTGGCGCGCATCTCGTCGCAGATGCTCTTGAAGATGCTGGGGTCGGAGTAAGCGCCCATGACGATGTCCGCGCCGTTGGTGATGGCGGTGTTCGTCAGCTCGAGCACTTCGGAGTTATTGAAGGGGGTCTGCGGCGCAATGAAGTAGCCCTCGATGCCAAGCTCCTTGATGGCGGCTTCGAAGCCTTCCTTGGACTGGTTCCATGCAAGACCGCCTGCGCGCGGCCCGACATAATAAAATACAGGGGGATCCTTTTCCGTCTTGGAGGGTTCGGAAGTGCCGCCGGACGGCGTGGCAGACGGATCATTGCCGGGTTCCGTGGGCTTCTCTTCCCCGGCGCAGCCGACAAACAGGCAGGCTGCCAGAGAGAGAACAAGAAGCAGAGCGATGAGTTTTTTCATTTGTAGTTGTTCCTCCTATGATGTTTCTTCTCCCCGGTTGCACGGCAAGCGCTATACCATAACGTGCCGAGGAGCCGTTCTGCGATGCCCTTGTTTATTAATTAATTTTATTAATTAATTAGAAAAAACAAAAGAATCATCGCTGATCACGTTTTCATTATATGCATACCCCTCGTTTTTGTCAACAGATTTCCGTTGTCTTTAACAATTTTTGTCGATAGTGCATAGTTTCTTTTCGGTTTTTTATACAATATGTCAAAATCTCCATCGCATCGCTTGATTAATTAATCATTTTAATTGATATTTGTACCTGTTTCGCGCAGCAAACCGTTCGTTTTACGCTCTCCGGTCTGCATTTCTCGATTTTCCACGATATATGGAAATATTTTTCATAAAATACTTGCATTTTTTAATTTTTTAAATTAATATAGAAATAGAATCGCATGGGAACGGAGAGAAAGCATGAACGGAAAAGGAAGCAATCTGACGATCGTCAAAGAGAAAAACCTCCGGCTGATCCGCCGGATCATATATGAAAAGAGTCCCATCTCCCGCGCCGAGATCGCCCAGCAGATGGAGCTGTCCCTGCCGACCATCACGACGAACGTCGCGCGGCTGCTCTCTGCGGGAATTCTGCATGAGCTGCAAACGGATGCCGACTCCACTGCGCCGGGCCGCCGTCCGGTCCTGCTGGAATATACCACGGACTTCGGCTATTTCGTCGGCGTCGATCTGAGTCCGTATATGACCTATATCGCCCTGACCGATCTGCGCGGAAACGTCCTTGCACAGGACAGCGCCCCGGCGGCCGAGGAGGACTACGCGCAGATGCTGGAGCATCTGTCCGCGACGATCGACCACTTTATTGCGTCAAGCACGGTCCCCCGCGCAAAAATTCTCGGTGTCGGCGTCTGCCTGCCGGGCTTTATTGAGGCCGACAGCGGCCTTGTCCGCAACAACCGCCGCCGCGACTGGAACAACCGCTTCTTTGCCGCGGATCTACAGGCCCTGCTCTCCCTGCCGGTGCGCATCGAAAACAATGTGCGCGCGCGCGCCATCGGCTGTGAGCTGTTCCAGCGGGAATTCGACGCAGACCCGCTCCTTTATTATTACGTTTCCCGCGGTCTCGGCTGCTCCCTGATCCTGAACAAGGAGGTGCTCTACGGCGCTTCCGCCGGTGCGGGCGAGATCGGCCACACCATCGTCGACCCCAACGGCCCCGTCTGCGACACCTGCGGAAACCGCGGCTGTCTGGACGCGGTCGCCAGCGAAAACGCCATCCGCAAACAGTGCCGCCAGCTGATGTCCGCCGGAATTCCCACGCTTCTGACCATGCTCTGTGAAAACCCGGAGGACCCGACGATAGAGGAAATTCTGAAGGCGCAGGCCTGTAACGACAAGCTCGTCTGCGGCGTGCTGTCCGACGCCATTGGCTACATCGGGCGGAACATTTCCAATCTCGCCACCTTCGTCAGCCCCCGGACGATCGTGATCCTCTCGCGCCTGTTCATGTCGGAGGAGAATCAGGCGGCCCTGATGGAGATCATCCGCACCAATGTGTTCAGCTATGCCGACAAGCACCTGAACGTCATTTTCCTCCCCTACCACACGCACAGCGGCGCGATCGGCGCGGCCGCCACGGCCGTGCAGCGCTTCTTCCTGGAAGCAAACGACGAGGACTGACCGCTTGCCCGAGCGCGGGTTTTTCCCCGCGCGCCGTATTCTGAAGAAAGCAAAGCCACCGGCAGTCTGTTCTGCCGGTGGCTTTTCATACGGGCCGGGGCGATTGCCCCGGCCTGTTTTTTTATGCTTTATCGGGTCGTTTTCTTGCGGAACAGAACCAGAACCGCAGCGGCAGCCGCTGCGCTGAAGGCCAGAAGCATCAGCCACAGAGAGAGCTCGCGTCCGTCGCCGGTTGCCGGTGTATTGGGCGCCGGCTTCGCGATCGTCACGGCCTGTTCGGTGGTCTCTGTCTTACCCTCGGCATCTGCAAAGAGCTTTCCGCAGGTATCGCAGGACCAGTATTCTCTGTTGCCGGCGGCCTTACCGGTTGCTGCCTTTGCCTCATGGTGTGTCAGCTTGTGACCGAGCGCCGGAAGCTCGCGGGTTTCCGTTTTGCCGCATTCGGCGCAGCTGCGCGTCTCGATGCCGGCCGCTTCGCAGTCCGCTTCCTTGCTGACCGTCCATTCGCCGAAGCGATGTCCGGCTGCCGGGATGACGCTGCCCTCATGCAGCAGCTCTTCGCAGACGCTGCAATAGGTGTCGCCGGTGTAGCCGTCCTCTGTACAGGTG
>CAKUMR010000144.1 GCA_934667865.1 uncultured Oscillospiraceae bacterium
GCGTATACCTTCTGTATGTGTCCCGGCGGCTCTGTGGTCGCAGCGGCCTCGCAGGCCGGCGGCATCGCAACCAACGGCATGAGCCTTGCGGCGCGGAACGGAGAGAATGCGAATGCCGCTCTGCTCGTTACGCTCCACCCGGAGGATTTTCCCTATCCGGGCGCGCTCGGCGGGATGCTCTGGCAGGAGGAGATCGAGCACCGGGCCTTTGAGATGGCGGGGGAAAGCTACCGTGCACCTGCGCAGACGGTGGGAGATTTTCTCGCGCATCGCCCGACGGAGACGCTGGGCAAGGTCGCGCCGACCTACCGGCCGGGCGTTACATTATGTGACCTGCACGAGCTTCTTCCCGAAAAGCTCACACACACGATGGAGCAGGCAATCATCAGGCTCGACGGCGCCCTTACCGGCTTTGCCAACCCGCAGGCTGTCCTGACTGCGCCGGAGACGCGAAGCTCTTCTCCCGTGCGTATCCTGCGCGGGGACGACCGGCAGAGTGCGCTGCGCGGCCTGTTTCCCTGCGGAGAGGGTGCGGGCTATGCCGGCGGCATCCTCTCGGCTGCGGTGGATGGGATGCTCTGTGCCGAGGTGGTGCTGCAGCAGAATTGACTTTTATCACTTTTTCCGATAGAATATAAAAGGTAAAAAAGAGAAACGGAGGAATCGCATTGGAACAGCAATACAACCCCGGAAGCCCGGAACCGGCGGCGCAGCCGCAGTCGGTACCGCAGGCGTATTCCGCGCCGACACAGAATGCCCCGGCTCAGCATGATCAGCCGCCCGTGGTGTTCCTCTCGCCGGAGCAGCAGCAGCGGCGCGAGCAGACAAAGTATGTCAGCAGCGTCCGCCGCAGGACGAATAAGGTCACGGCCTTCGTATTCATCTATATCGCCATTTTGGCCAAGGCAGTGATGATTGGCGGCATCGGCGCGGCCGTGTATACGCTGCTGAAAGACCCGTCGCTTCTGCATCTCGGCGTGGAGGAGCTGACAGAAGTTATTGTCAACTGCCTGACCTCCAACGGCGTCGGTTATCTGATCGGCCTTCCGGCTATTTATCTGATGGTGTTTCTGTGGAAGAAAAAGGCGTTTTTCAAGAATGTCCTGTATGCACCGCGCAAAAGGATGACGCCGGGGCTGCTGCTGTTTCTGATTTCTCTGCTGTTCATTGCGCAGGCGGCGAGCGACCTGTTTTCCAAAGGACTGGACTGGCTGCTCCATTTTGCGGGCGCTTCTGCGACCTCTGCGCTGGAGGAAATGCAGGGCACGACCTCTATCACGATGCTGCTGTACATTTGCATCGGCGCGCCGTTTATCGAAGAGGTGTTCTTCCGCGGCGCAGTGATGCGTTCCTTCCAGAACTTTGGCCGGCGCTTTGCCATCATTGGTGCGGCGGTGCTGTTCGCTTTGATGCATGGCAATCTGGTTCAAATCCCCTTTGCCTTCCTTGCGGGGCTGATCCTCGGCTATGCGGCGATGGAATATGGTATCTGGTGGAGTATTCTTCTTCACTTCTTCAATAATGCGATCGTTGCAGAGGGATTGGGTTGGCTGCTGGGCAAGCTGCCGGAAGGCACAGCACTGCTGGTTTCCAATCTTTTCATCTATGGGATTGCCGCGGTGGGCGTTGTGCTGTGCATTGTGCTGCGCAGGAAGATT
Organism: uncultured Oscillospiraceae bacterium; assembly: GCA_934667865.1. Next base: position 1,659 of record CAKUMR010000144.1, read on the forward strand.
TCCGCCTACCTCCATTCGGAGAAAATCCGCAAGGGAACCTTCAAGGGTTACTTTACCTCACCGGTGCTGATTGTGCTGATCGGCTATGCTGCGGTCAACTCTGCGGCGCTAATTCTGATGTCCGTCCTTCCCTGAGTACCGAAAAAATGCGCCGCAGGTGGACCCCTGCGGCGCATCATTTTATAAAAAAGGGAATTCTGCCATTGCTTCCGCGCACGTTCTGGTGTAATATAATCTTGGTACCTATTTGGCTTCACCGGCATAGGATGGCCTGAGGTGATCCATATGACGATACTCATTGCTGCGCTGGCTGCCTGCGGCGTGTTTCTGATCGCATGGACGGTATTTGAGGCGCTTTTGATGCCTCTGCCGGAGAAGGAAACCTACTTGCTGGTCTATCTGCACGGCGATGCGGCGCAGACACAGCAGCGTATCCGCGCCTGCTGCTGGCTGCGCGAACGGCGTGGCATCCGTGGACGGATGCTTTTTGTGGACGAGGGGCTGACACCGGAGGCGCGGCGGGCGGCAGAGCAGATGATCGGTACGGATGTGTCACTGGTGCTGTGCGGCAGCGGAGAAGAATACACGATATTGGAGAATTGGAAGCGTGGAGCAGGAACTGATTAGCGGCACGGTCGCCGCGGTGGTTTTTCAGAATCAGGAAAATGGATATGCCGTTCTCAAGCTCGACAGCGAGGAGGGCGGCGTTATCACGGTTGTGGGAACGATTCCCGCGCCCGTGGCGGGCGAACGCCTGATCGTGACAGGAAGATGGAGCACCCATACGACCTACGGACGGCAGTTCGAGGCGGAATTTCTGGAGCGCCTGCTGCCGGACGGCAGGGAAGAAATACTTGCCTATCTTTCCTCTCGCGCAGTGCGCGGCATCGGGCCGAAAACCGCCGAGAAGATTGTCGCGGCCTTCGGCGAGGACAGCCTGAAAATTCTGGAGCGCACGCCGGAGCGGCTGACCGAGATCTCCGGCATTTCCATGAAGAAGGCGCTGGAGATGGGCGCGTCCTTCCGCCGCCAAGTGGGCGTGCGCCGGCTGATTGAATTTCTTTCTGCCTATCATATTCCGGCGGAGATCGCCGTGCAGCTCTACCGCGCCTACGGCGAGCAGGCGATGGAGCTGGTACATGAGAATCCCTATCTTCTGACGCAGCCACAGTTCGGTGCCAGCTTTTCCTCTGCGGATACGCTGGCACTGGAGCTGGGCTTCGACGGAGACGATGCACGCCGCGTCGAATCCGGCGTCCTTTTTGAGCTGCACCATAACCTCGGCAACGGCCACAGCTTTCTGCCGCAGGACAAGCTGGCTGCGGCCACGGCGGCGCTTCTGGAGCTGCCGGGTGAAGTTGTGGACGAAGCGATGGAGCGTCTTTGCGCGCTTGGCCGCATCGAGCTGGATGAGATCGCCGGGCTCAAGGCCGTCTATCTTCCGGAATATTATGAGGCGGAAACCGATATCACGCACCGTATCTTAAAGATGGCGGCGCAGCCGCCTGCGCAGGACGAGGTATTTTCCATCCGTGACATTGAGTCGCTCAACGGAATTCAATACGCGCAAAAGCAGCGCGAGGCGATCGAAGCCGCCGCACGCGAGCACGTGATGATTCTCACGGGCGGCCCAGGCACAGGAAAAACCACGACGCTGGCAGGTGTTCTGTCGCTCTTTGACCTCCTGCATCTCGATACGCTCCTCGCCGCACCCACGGGTCGCGCAGCAAAGCGCCTTTCCGAGCTGACGGGACGGGAGGCCTCCACCATCCATCGGCTGCTGGAAGCGCAGGTGTCGCCGGAAACCGGTGAAATGGTCTTCCTGCGCGACGAGGACGAGCCATTAAAATGCGATGCGCTGATCTTGGACGAGATGTCTATGGTGGATGTGCTTCTGATGCACAGTCTGCTGCTGGCGCTGCCGCAGAACGCGAAGCTCATTCTGGTGGGCGACCCCGACCAGCTACCCAGCGTTGGCGCGGGGCGGCTCTTTTCCGATCTGATTACCAGCGAGGCGGTGCGGACAATCTGTCTGACCGAGATCTTCCGGCAGGCGCAGCAGAGCCTGATCGTCATGAACGCCCACGCGGTCAACCGCGGCGAGCTGCCCGTTCTGACGGTCAAGGATCGGGACTTCTTCTTTATGAAGCGCAGAACGCCGGAGTCGGTCGTGCAGACCATCGCGGAGCTGTGCGCCAAGCGCCTGCCGCAGAATATGGGGATCCGCCCGGAGGACATTCAGGTCATCAGCCCGACACGAAAGGGAGAAACGGGGACCGTCAATCTCAATCGCGTTTTGCAGGCGGCGCTGAATCCGCCGCAGAAGGGAAAAAACGAAAAATATTGCGGCGAAATTTGCTTCCGCGAGGGCGATCGGGTGATGCAAATCCGGAACAATTATGATATACTATGGAAAAAGCAGGGCGGGGGCGGCGGAACCGGCATCTTCAACGGTGACATCGGCACCATCCTGCGGATCGACCCTGCGGAGGATCAGATCACCATCCGATTTGACGATCGCGAGGCGGTCTATGATTCGGATATGCTGCCGGAGCTGGAGCTTGCCTATGC
>CAKUMR010000145.1 GCA_934667865.1 uncultured Oscillospiraceae bacterium
GGAAAATACCCAGCCCTGCCTGTTTCTTGCGGATATTGCCGCGGCGCTGGCACTGCGCGAGTGCGGTCTGGTTCCGGAGGCGGTGGCGGGCTTCTCTCTCGGTGAGCTTCCCGCGTTGGCGTTTGCGGGCGCCTATGATGCGCTGACCGGCTTCCGTCTGGCCTGCGCCAGAGGCAGCTACATGGCGGCCGCCGCGTCCCAGCATGATGCGACCATGGCGGCCGTGGTCAAGCTCTCGGACGAAACGGTGGAAAAGCTCTGCGCGGCCTATCCGCACGTCTACCCTGTCAACTATAACTGCGACGGGCAGGTGGCGGTCGCGGGCGAGCGCGCCGAGCTGGAGCGCTTTTATGAGGACGTCGCCGCCGCGGGTGGCCGCAGCGTGCCTCTGAAGGTCAGCAGCGGCTTCCATTCGCCCTTTATGGATGAGGCGGCGAGCCATTTCCACGCCTATATCAGCAACATCAATTTCCGCAAGCCGGAGCTTCCGGCCTATTCCAACCGCACCGCCGCGCCCTATGGCGAGGATGTGCGCACGCTCCTTTTTGAGCAGATCAACCACCCGGTGCGCTGGGCGAAGATCATGCAGGAGCTGCACGCGCAGGGCTTTGACACCTTTGTTGAGTGCGGCGCGGGCAGCGTGCTGCGCCGTCTGGCACAGAAGAATCTGCCGGACTGCCGCGCCTATGCCGTGGAGGACTCCGCCGGAATCGACAAGCTGCGGGAGGCGGGAATTCTATGATGATTCTGGATATGCTCCGCGAGCGTGTGCAGGAGCACACGTTCTTCGGAGAAAAGCCGGCGGAGAAGCCGGTGGTGACGGAGAAGAAGCCTGTTGTGTGTCCGGCCTGCCATACCGAGCATCTCTATGCGGATCTCATGGCACACGGGAAGATCTGTCCCGCCTGCGGCAAATATCTGCGCATGACGGCGCGCGAGCGCATCACGCAGATCTTTGACCCGGACAGCTTTCAGGAGATTGCGAAGGATCTGACCAGCGTTGACTTTTTACAATTCCCCGGATATGCGGAGAAATTGGAAAAAACGAAGGAATCCACCGGCGAGCAGGAGGCGGTGCTGTGCGGCACGGCGTCCATCGGCGGCGTGATGTGCGCGGCCTTTGTGATGGATTCCAGCTTCTTTATGGCCTCCATGGGCTCCGTGGTGGGCGAGAAGATCACGCGGCTGTTTGAGCTGGCACTGAAGCAGCGCCTGCCGGTCATCGGCTTTACGGCCTCCGGCGGCGCGCGAATGCAGGAGGGCGTGGTTTCCCTGATGCAGATGGCCAAATGCTCCGGCGCAGTAAAGCGTCACAGCGAAGCGGGGCTGCTGTACATAGCGGTGCTGACTGACCCGACCACGGGCGGCGTGACGGCGTCCTTTGCGATGCAGGCGGACATCATTCTGGCAGAGCCGAAGGCGCTGGTGGGCTTCGCGGGCAGACGTGTCGTCGAGCAGACGACCGGCTCTCAGCTTCCGTCCAATTTCCAGCGCGCGGAATTTTTGCAGGAGCATGGCTTTGTGGATGCCGTGGTGGATCGCCGCCGGCTTCCGGAAACGCTCGGGAGGATCCTGCGGCTGCACGGAGGTGAATGGACATGACGACGGCTTACGATCGACTGAAAACCGCGAGAAACACCGCCCGTCCGACGGGCCGCGCCTATGTGCATGAGCTGTTCCGCGACCGGCTGGACCTCTGCGGCGACCGCCGCTTCGGCGAGGATCCCGCGATCCTTTCCGGCATCGGAACCTTGCAGGGTCGACCGGTGACGTATATCGCCATTGATAAGGGTGTCGACCTGGATTCGCGCATGAGCAACCATTTCGGCTGCCCCATGCCGGAGGGCTACCGCAAGGCACTGCGCCTGATGAAGCAGGCCGAAAAATTCCATCGCCCGGTCATTTGCTTTGTCGATACCCTTGGCGCCTACTGCGGCGCGGAGGCCGAGGAGCGCGGACAGGGCGAGGCCATCGCAGAGAACATTCTGGAAATGATGGGTCTGCGTACGCCGGTCATCTCCGTGGTGATCGGCGAGGGCGGCAGCGGCGGCGCGCTTGCACTGGCGGCGGCCGACCGGGTCTATATGCTGGAAAACGCGGTGTACTCCGTCGTGTCACCGGAGGGCTGCGCGAGCATCCTGTGGAAGGATGCCGGACGCGCGCCGGATGCGGCCGAGTGCCTGCACATCACGGCGGATGATATGATCCGCCTTCAGGTGGCAGAGCGCGTGATCCCGGAGGACTTCGAGGATTTCTCCGGAATGTGCGCCGCGCTTGCCGTGGAGCTTTCCATGGATCTGGAGGAGTTGTGCCGCCTGACCCCTGCGGAGCTGCTGGAGCAGCGCTATCGCAGGTTCCGCCGGATCGGCGTTTATGAGGAAAACGGTTGCGTTATCCGCTTTACCGAAGTATAATATCAAAATCAATTCTGGAAAGGAAATAGAAAAAATGAACGAACAAATTGCTGAAAAGATCAAGGAAATGATTCACGAAAACCTCCGTATTCCCGAAGATATGCTCGATTACGACGCAGAACTGTTCGGCAGCGACATCGGACTGGACTCCGTTGACTCTCTGGAGATCATCTCCGGCATCGACGACCTGTTTGGCGTGGATATGACCGGCGCGGATCGCGAGCATTTCCAGACCATCAACGCGCTGGCAGCCTATGTCGCTGCGAACATGGAACAATGAGCCGCTATGTAATCACCGGTCTGGGTCTGATCTGCGCGACCGGAAACGATGTTGAAACCTGCTGGAAGAACGTCCGCGACGGCGTCAGCGGCATCCGAGAAGTGACAAGCGTGTCCACCGAGGGCTGTGTTTCCCATGTAGGTGCGGAGGTGCGCTGCGACGATCTTCCCGCACCGGAGTATGACCGCTCCGTCCGCCTGTGCCTGCACGCGGCGCAGGAGGCGCTGCGCGACAGCGCTTTACCGGAGAGCGACCTGCATGACGCAGGCGTAATCCTCGGAAGCTGCGTCGGCGGTGCAGCCAGCATTGACCGTTATTATACCGGTCTTTTGCAGGGCGAGGAGCGCAAGCAGGACGTGCTCAAGATGTCCGCCTCCGCCATCGCCTGCGACGTCGCCTATGTTCTCGGTGCGTCCGGCGAAACGGCCAATATCGTCAATGCCTGCGCCGCAGGCACGATGAGTATAGCCTTTGCCTGCGACCTGATTCGTGCGGGAAAGGGCAAGGTCTACCTTGCAGGCGGCACGGATGCCTTCTCCTCTCTGGCGTATTCCGGCTTCAACGCGCTGCACGCGCTGTCTGCCGACGCCTGCTCCCCGCTGAACCACAGCAACGGCATCACCCTCGGTGAGGGCTCCGGTGTTCTGGTTGTCGAGGAATATGAGCACGCGGTCGCCCGAGGCGCGAAGATCTACTGCGAGATCGCGGGCTATGGCGTCAGCTCCGACGCATTCCATATCACCGCGCCGCAGCCGGAGGGAGAGGGTCAGATGGCCGCGCTCCGCCGCGCGATGGTCAACGGCAACGTCAAGCCGGAGGAGATCGGCTACATCAACTCCCACGGCACCGGCACGAAGAAGAACGACGCGGCGGAATTCCTCTCCCTGCACACCCTCTTCGACGGCTGCTCTCCTTCCGTCAGCTCCACCAAGTCCATGACCGGCCACTGCCTCGGCGCAGCGGGCGCGATCGAAGCGGTGCTGAGCGTCAAGGCTCTGACGGAGAACACCGTTCTGCCCACGACCAATTACGCCCCGGAGGATCTTCCCGCACTGGCGGAGAAGGCCGGAGCTCTCGACTGCGTCGTCAACGTCGGCAGAGAGAAGCAGATGGACAACGTCATGTCCAACTCCTTCGCCTTCGGCGGCACGAACGCAAGCATTATTTTCACCAAAAACGGGCATGACGCTCCGCTGCCCGTCAAGTCGCGCATTGCCGTGACGGGCTTTGGCAAGCTGGTCGGAAATGCCGTCGATCTGACCGCAGAGGGCTTTGATGCCCGCGGCGTGAAGCTGGGCTTCTACCGCAAGCTCGACCGCTTCAGCCAGATGCAGGTGCTCAGCGGCGTGGACGCCCTGCGCGATGCGGGCTTCACCATCGATGCGGACAACGCCTCCCGCGTCGGCAGCACGATCGGCACGGCGGACGGCCCCATGGCCGAGATCACGTCGTTCCAGAAGACCGTCTGCGAAAAGGGTCCGGCTGCGGGCAGCGCCTTCAGCTTCCCGCACACCGTGTA
>CAKUMR010000146.1 GCA_934667865.1 uncultured Oscillospiraceae bacterium
GAGTATGTGGTGTTCGGCAGCCCCTTTGCCAAGTCCTATCCGCTGGGCTTTGACAAAAAACGCGCGCTCGAGCAGCTCGGCAGCCTGCATCAGGAGCTCGACGACTATATTGCGGGCCTTGAGATGCGCATCCTGATTGAGCCGATCCATTCCTTTGAAAGCAATCTCATCAATACCTTTGCCGGGGGCGTGGAGCTCAAGGAGCGGCTGAACCTGCGCAATACCGACGTCCTGCTGGACTACTATCATATGACGCGCGACCACGAGGAACCCAAAATCCTTCTGACGCTCGGCCGGGAGAATCTGCGGCACATCCACTTTGCCTGCCCCTTCCTTCCGGGTGAGGGCGAGCGCGTGTTCCCGCTCTACGAAAACGAGTGGCCGCCCTATGCGGAGTTTGCGGCCATCCTGAAGGAGATCGACTATCATGGCCGCATCAGTCTGGAGGCAAGGACCAGCGATTTTGACCGCCATGCCCCGCAATCCCTGCGCGTCCTGCATACACTGTTTGGCTGAAGGAGATCATGATGAAAAATAAAGCATTGTATATGAACGGCAAGCTGAATCTTGCCTTTAAGGAGATGGACATCCCGCAGCCCAGGGCCGGCGAGGTGCTGCTGAAGGTGGGCTACTGCGGCGTGTGCGGCAGCGACGTGCATTTCTATGAGAGCGGCTGCATCGGCACCACGCCCATTGAGGGCGACCTCATCCTCGGCCACGAGGCAGCCGGTACGGTGGAGGCCGTCGGCGAGGGTGTGACGAACGTCAAGCCGGGCGACCGCGTCGTGCTGGAACCGGGAATCGGCTGCGGACACTGCGAATACTGCAAATCCGGCCGGTACAACCTCTGCCCGGACGTGCAGTTCATCTCCTGCCCGCCCTATCAGGGTGCGATGCGCAATTATCTGACGCATCCGGCGCATCTGGTCTATCCGCTGCCGGAGAACGTCAGCACGCTGGAGGGCGCGCTGATCGAGCCCCTGTGCGTGGGAATGCACGCGGCCAATCTCGGCGGCGTGAAGCTGGGCGACACCGTCGTCATCCTCGGCGCGGGCTGCATCGGCCTGACCACGCTGGCCGCCTGCAAGGCGATGAGCGCGTCGAAGATCATTGTCACTGATCTTTTCCAGAACCGTCTGGACAAGGCGCTGGAAATGGGGGCAGACTACGTGATCAACGGCCGCGAGGAGGACACCCTTGCCCGCGTCATGGAGCTGACCGGCGGCAAGGGCGCGCATATCGTGTTTGAAACCGCCGGAAATCGCGTTACCGCAGCGCAGACGGAGTCCCTGACGCGTCGCGGCGGCACTATCGTCATCGTTGGCAACGTGATGGGCGATACGCCGATGAACTTCTACAAGATCGCGCACAAGGAACTGGTCATCAAGACCGTGCACCGCTACCGCAATGTTTTCCCACTGGCGGTTCAGGCAATTTCCGACGGGAAGATCGACATCAAAAAGATCGCTTCGGACTGCTTCGATTTTGACGACGGCATAGAGGCCTTTGAAAAATCGCTGCGCGAAAAGCAGACGGTCGTAAAAGCGATTCTGAAAATGGAATAAGCCTCTAATCCCCTTTGCCGGCCTGCGTTATGCCAGAACAAACGTAACGCAGGCCGGAGCTTTACAGGAGTGATAAAAATGGAAAAAAGAGAGCAGATCCGCCTTGCAACGGAAAAAATGGCGGCCTTCATCAGCTATGTCGGGAAAGTCCTGCCGGACGACGTGCAGGCAAAGCTGGAGCAGCTCCGCAGCGGGGAAACGCAACCCCTTGCCCGCCTGATCTACGATACCATGTTCCGCAATCAGGAGCTTGCGCTGGAGCTTGACCGCCCCTGCTGTCAGGACACGGGCGTGCTGCAATTCTGGGTGCGCTGCGGTGCGGGCTTCCCCCTGCTCGGCGAGCTGGAGGGGCTGCTGCGCGAGGCGGTGATCCGCGCGACTGAGGACGCCCCCCTGCGCCACAACAGCGTGGAAACCTTTGACGAATATAACACGCGGAAAAATGTCGGCAAGGGAACGCCCACGGTCTTCTGGGAGATCGTCCCGGAGCGCGACGACTGTGAGATCAGCGTTTATATGGCCGGCGGCGGCTGCACGCTGCCGGGGAAGGCGATGGTGCTCATGCCGGGCGCCGGCTACGAGGCGGTGGCGCGCTTCGTGCTCGATCAGATGACAACCTACGGGCTCAATGCCTGCCCGCCGCTGCTGGTGGGCGTGGGTGTTGCCACCAGCGTGGAAACCGCAGCGCTGTTATCCAAAAAAGCCCTCATGCGCTCATTGGGAACACACAACCCTAATGAACGCGCTGCAAAACTGGAAGCACTTCTGACAGATGCCATTAACGCTATTGGGTTGGGCCCGCAGGGCATGGGCGGAAGAAGCTCCGTCCTAGGCGTACACGTTGAAAACACCGCGCGCCACCCGTCCACCATCGGCGTTGCCGTCAACGTCGGCTGCTGGTCGCACCGCCGCGGGCAGGTGATCTTCGACCGGGAACTCAATGCCCGTGTTACGACGCATAAGGGGGTGAGCCTGTAATGCTGGAGCAGAGAAACGGAAAGAAGGTTCTGATCACGCCGGTCACGGCGGAGGATCTGCAAGAAATCCGCATCGGGGACATCGTCTATCTGGACGGCGACCTTGTGACCTGCCGCGATGTCGCCCACCGCCGGCTGGTGGAGGAGAAGCGTCCGCTACCGGTCAATGTGCGCGGCCGCGCCATTTTCCATGCCGGGCCCATCGTTCGCCAGACCGGAGAGGAGGAATATGAGATCGTTTCCGTCGGCCCGACGACAAGTATGCGCATGGAGCAGTTTGAGCGCGCCTTTGTGGAAGCAACGGGCGTCCGCGTCATCGTCGGCAAGGGAGGCATGGGTGCGGAAACGCAGGAGGCGTGCAGGCAGTTCGGCGCGATCCACTGCGTGTTCCCGGCAGGCTGCGCGGTGGCCGCTGCCGTGGAGGTCGAACGCATCGCCGGGCATTTCTGGGATGAGCTGGGAATGCCGGAAACGCTCTGGTGGTGCAAGGTGCGCGAGTTCGGCCCCCTGATCGTTTCGATCGACACCGAGGGCAGAAATCTCTTTGAGGAAAACAAGGTCGTCTTTGAGGAAAGAAAAGAGGCTGCCTTGCGGGAAATCTGTCCCCAGATCGGATTTATTAAATAAATAGCCGCGTTAAACCCATCCAGCCAAGCGCTCGGAGGGAAGGAAAACGTAAAAGGGAACGGCCCCCACCCATCGGGTGGGGGCCGTTCCCTTTTACCCTTCCGCCAGCTCACGCATGGCGCGGATGGCGGCGTCGATCTCGTCCTCGGTGCGGATTATGAATCCATAAAATCCTGCGCAAGGAAAAATATAACGACGATTTATATTGTAAACGGGGGCAGCCCCGCCAAACGGCGGTGATGCCCTATTTTGAAATGAGATCAATATGCGGGGATGTTGATTGCCCATGAATAATACTGATCGAGGTATTCGGAACTGTTTACATATTGATTCTCCCAGTTCGTATTATACAGGTTGGCGTTGAAAGAAATGCTTATCGGGTTGGTTGTGCTCAAGGGAATTGTCATCCACCCTGTACTTGCGGTGCGCGAACTGCCGGACGAGGACAGACCCTGATAGTTTGCAATCTGTACCTTTCCGCTACTGACCGAGCCATACGTCGTTTTTAGTGCAATACCGTAGTTGTAGCCAGACCAGCCGGATTGCATTGTTACGGTTGTTGTTACCTGTACCTCGACACTACTTGCTGTACGGTTGCGGTAGGCCATCGTTGTCGAATAACTGACATGGGGCGAAGAACTGCTGAAGCTGCCGGATATTGCATAGTTGGTGACCGAAGAAATAGAATAAGTAAAAGTGATCGTCTTTGCCGAGGTAGAGTCCCAGCGAACACTCTGCGAGGCCGGCGTATTGTAGCCGGAGAAGGACTTCGGCGAAATGGTATTGGTCGTTCCGTACTTGTAGGTTGCCGTCGAGCTTCCGAGCCGCGTGCCGTTGCTGGACTGATAGACGATGTTATAGGTGTAGCTGTTCAGGCTCGCGGAGGCGTAAATGCTGGAGGAGGTGATATTGCCCGTCACGGTGAAGGAGCTGCTGCCGTGGCTGCCGAGGCTGTAGCCCGTGCTTGCAGCATAGCTGACGCTGAGCGTATCGCCGTAGTAAACCGTGGAGCCGCTGCTGAG
>CAKUMR010000147.1 GCA_934667865.1 uncultured Oscillospiraceae bacterium
GCGTTTACCAATCTGACGGAGGATCATCTGGATTTCCACAAGACGATGGAGAACTACCGCCGCGCGAAGGCAAAGCTCTTTACCATGTGCGAACATGGTGTGTTCAATCTCGACGACCCCACGGCAGAGAAAATGATTGCGGACGCTTCCTGCACCGTCTATACCGTCGGCACGGGAAACGCGGACCTCACGGCGCGGGAGATCGAGCTCGGCTCGGATCACATTGCCATGCAGGTCTGCGAGGGCGCGGAAACGGCGCGCGTGCGCGTCGGGATCCCCGGCCGCTTTACCGTCAGCAATGTGCTCGTTGCCATCGGCATCGTCCGCCAGCTCGGCGTATCGCGTGCCGATGCGGCACGGGCGCTTGCCGCAGCAAAGGGAGTCAAGGGGCGAGTCGAGGTTGTTCCAACGCCGGGAAAGCCTTACACGGTGCTCATCGACTACGCCCATACGCCGGACGGACTGGAAAATCTACTGCGCTCCGTCAAGGACTACTGCAAGGGACGGGTGATCCTCGTCTTTGGCTGCGGCGGCGACCGCGATAAGACGAAGCGCCCGATCATGGGCGAGATCGCCGTCAAATACGCCGATTTCGTGATCGTCACCTCGGATAATCCGCGGACGGAAGACCCCATGGCGATCATCCGCGACATTCTTTCCGGCATATCCGGCACAAAGACGCCGTATGCTGTGGAAGAGGATCGCCGCCGCGCGATCAGAGTGGCATTGCGCTGCGCGCGGAAATATGATATGATATTATTGGCCGGGAAGGGACACGAGACCTATCAGATCCTCGGCGCAACAAAGGTTCATTTGGATGAACGCGAGGAGGTCGCATCGGCGCTATGCGAAATGGAGAAATAAGCCTCGCACAGGCGGCACAATGGTGCGGCGGAACGGTCGCGGCGGAATATGCCGAAAAGACGTTCCGCGGCGCGAACTTTGACACCCGGCGTTTGCAGCCCGGAGAGCTGTTCGCAGCGATCACGGGCGCGCGGGACGGACATGACTTTGCCGCGGACGCGCTGCAAAAGGGCGCGGCGGCGGTGCTGGCTTCCAAGCCGCTTGCGGCGGAAATTCCGGCGATCTACGTGCGCGATACCGTTGCCGCCCTACAGGCGATCGCCGCGGGCTACCGCAGGACACTTCCTTTGAAAAGCGTCGGCATCACCGGCAGCGTCGGCAAAACGACGACCAAGGAAATGATCGCTGCGGTGCTGGAAACGGCTTACCGCACGGAAAAGACGGCAGCGAACTTCAATAACGGCCTCGGTCTTCCCGTTACGGTGCTCGGCTTGCAGCCGGACTGCGAGGCTGCCGTGCTGGAAATGGGCATGAACCATTTCGGCGAGCTTTCCGTTCTGACGCGCATCGCCCAGCCGGACATTGCGGTCATTACCAATATCGGCACGATGCACATTGAGAATCTCGGCTCCCGCGAGGGGATACTCAGAGCGAAGCTGGAGCTTCTGGAGGGGCTGCGCCCCGGCGGAACGGTCCTTTTCAACGGAGACGACGACCTGCTTCGCACGGTGCGGGAAACGTATCACGTCAAATGCTTCGGCATTTCGCCGGACTGCGACGTGCGTGCGGAGGACATCCGGATGTCCGAGGACGGCATCCGCTTCACGGCGGCGGCAGGGGAGCTGCGCTTTCCCGTAGAGCTGCCGGTCGTGGGCAGACACAACGTGCTCAATGCACTGGCGGCGATCGCCGTCGGGCTGGAGCTCCGCGTGCCGGTTGCCGGAATTCAGGCAGGACTGGCGGGCTTCCATAATACCGGGATGCGCCAGAAAATTTATCCTCTGCGCGGCATGACGGTCATAGAGGACTGCTACAACGCCGGGCCGGAATCCATGCGCGCCGCGCTTCAGGTTCTGAAGGATACGAAGACTGCCGGCCGACATATCGCCGTTCTGGGCGGAATGCTGGAGCTGGGTGACCACGCGCCTTCGGCGCATTATGAGGTAGGCAAGGCGGCCGCGCAGTGCGCCGATCTGCTTTTTGCCTACGGTGCGCACGCGGAGGAGTATGTCCGCGGCGCGGAGGAAGCTGGAATTCCTGCGCAGCTCTATCTGACGCACGAGGCGCTCACCGAGGCCCTGCGCCGGACGGCGAAGCCGGGCGATGTCCTGCTTGTCAAGGGAAGCCGCGGGATGCGCATGGAGCGCGTTCTGGAGCTTCTCGGAAATGATTGATAGAACAAAAGCAAAAATGGGGGAAATGAAACGATGTTTGACCTGCTGATGGTGCTGATTTCGCTGGTGGCCGGTTTTGTCCTGGCGCTTGTCCTTGGTAAATTCCTGATTCCCGCGCTGCGCGCGCTGAAGGCGGGACAGTCGATCCGTGAGGTAGGCCCGAAGTGGCACAACGGAAAGTCCGGTACGCCGACGATGGGCGGCCTGTCCTTTATTGCTGCGTCGCTTCTGTGCATCGCGACGGGCTGGAAGTCCATGCTGGAAGGGGAGTATTCCCATCTTCTTGTGCTGGCACTGGCGCTGGCCTTTGGCCTGATCGGCTTTGCCGATGATTTTATCAAGGTCAAAAAGAAGCGTAACCTCGGCCTGACCGGGATCCAGAAGCTGCTTTTGCAGGTCATCGCGGCGGCACTTTTCCTCTATTTTCTCTATAAGCATGGCGCACTGACCTGCGATTTGTACATCCCCTTTGTTAAGACACCCGTGATCGGAATTCCGCCGGTGGCGTATCTGGCCTTTGCGGTGTTTGTCATTGTCGGCTGCGTCAACGCGGTCAACCTTACCGACGGCATCGACGGCCTTGCGACTGGCGTGACCATGCCCGTCATGCTGTTCTTCGTTCTTGTTTCCATGCTCATGAAAAAATCGGGACTCGCCACCTTTCCGGCGGCGCTGCTGGGCGGCCTCGGCGGCTTCCTTGTGTATAATTTCTATCCCGCACAGGTCTTTATGGGCGATACCGGCTCGCTGTTTCTCGGCGGCGCGGTCTGCGGTCTGGCCTTTGCGCTGGATATGCCGCTGATTCTTCTGTTTGTCGGCATTATCTATATCATTGAAACTCTTTCCGATATTCTTCAGGTCTGCTACTTCAAGCTGACGCACGGTAAGCGCATTTTCAAGATGGCGCCGATCCATCATCACTTTGAAATGTGCGGCTGGTCGGAGAAGAAAATCTGGACCGTCTTTGTTTCCACAACGATCGTTATGTGCGTAGTAGCATGGTTCGGCGTGCAGGCGTGGATCGGAGCAATGGCCGGATAAGCAAAAGGAGGCATGGTTGTGAACCGAAAGAAGCTCACCGCGCAGGACCCTGCGCTGCGCCCGGCGGAAACGGACCGCGGTATGATCGACGTTCCGTATCTGGTGCTGACGGTGCTGCTTGTGGTCATCGGCCTGATTATGCTGTTTTCGGCCAGCTATGCCAGAGCCTACTACAGAACCGGCAATTCCGCAAAGTACTTCATCAGTCAGCTTGTCTTTGCCGTGATGGGCATGGGTGTGCTGTTCCTGTTCAGCCGGATCCCCTACGAATGGTATCAGAAGCTGTCGCTGCTGATCCTTTTTGTCGCGGTCGTGATGCTGGCTCTTGTGCCGCTGATCGGCGTAAAGGTCAGCGGCGCCAAGCGCTGGATCAGCCTCGGCTTCACGCGCTTCCAGCCCTCGGAGATCGCAAAATTCGCCGTGATCACCTCCTTTGCGGCGATCATGGCGGCGCACACGCGGGACATGAAGGGGTTCAAATACGGCTTTGCGCCCTATATGCTGATCCTCGGCGTGATCGCGGGTCTTCTGTATCTGGAGCCGCATATGTCCGCCACGCTGATCATTCTTGCCGTCGGCTTTATCATGATGATCCTCGGCGGCACGAACTGGAGGTTCCTTGTCGGACTGGTCGTCGTTGCGGTCGGCCTCGTGGCGGTCTATCTTCTGACGAAGGGCTACACCGCCGACCGCATCCGCGCGTGGCTTGACCCGGAGTCCGACCCCTTGGATAAGGGCCTGCAAATTTTGCAGTCGCAGTACGCCATCGGCTCCGGCGGCCTGACGGGACTGGGCTTCGGCCGCAGCCGCCAGAAGTATATGTACCTGCCGGAGGAGCACAACGACTATATCTTCGCCATTGTCTGCGAGGAGCTCGGCTTCATCGGCGCGATCGGAATCCTGGCGCTGTTTGCGCTGCTGATCATCCGCGGCTACTGGATCGCCAT
>CAKUMR010000148.1 GCA_934667865.1 uncultured Oscillospiraceae bacterium
CAGGTGGTCAGCTCGCCCTCAGCCACGTCCGCGACCTGAAAGCGCGAGGAGATTTTGCGGTAAAACACGCCGGACGACAGCCCCACGATGGGCAGAAAGACCGTCGCGACCAGCGACAGCCGGACGTTCATCGTATACATGACGCCCAGATACAGCGCGATCAGGAGAACCGTCCGCACGACCTCGACGAGCTGATTGCACACGAAATTACGGATGACATCCACGTCGGAGGTGCAGCGCTGGATGATATCGCCGGTGGGGTTGGCCTTGTGCCACGCGAAGGTGAGGTGCTGAATGTGGCGGTAAAGACTGTCGCGCAGGCTCTTGACATAGGTCTCCGAGCCTTTGGACAGGTTGACGCGCTGGCCGTAATTGCACAGGCCGCGCAGAATGGCGACCGCCAGCACGGCCGCCGCCGCGACCCACAGCGCGCGCAGGGTGTCGCCGGTCAGGGCGTCCCAATGCAGCAGCCGCAGCAACCACGC
Source organism: uncultured Oscillospiraceae bacterium (assembly GCA_934667865.1). The sequence continues at coordinate 486 of CAKUMR010000148.1, forward strand.
CGGAACCTCCGGGGTCTTGCTGTCGAGAATGGAGTCCACCGTCAGGCGGATGATCTGCGGCGTGAGCGCATTAAGAGCCATACTCAGGCAGGAGAAGATCAGACCCGCCAGAAAAAAGCCCCAGCAGCCCCGGAGATAGCGCATCACCAGCCGCGTTTTTTCTCTCCGGGACAGTTTTTCGTTCGTTTCCATGAAATTTCCCCCTTTTGACAAAAAGAAAAGCGTTCTCCGCGGTCAGACCGCAGAGAACGCGCAAAAAGTCCGTAAAATGCCTACCTCGGACGGCGCACAGAATTCCCCGCGGGATGAAATCTGACCGGCACAAAGATGTAGTTCATGCTGTGCGCCTCCTTCCGTTGAATTCTGCCTTTTACTATAGGTTTTTTCCCGCAGTTTGTCAATAGGAGAATTTCAATTTCTCCGCAATCGCGCACATTCTGGCCGCGTCTGCCTTGCACACGGCGCGGTCATAGCTCATCAGGCCGTTTGTTTCGTCCTCCACGTCGGAAAGTTGGGTGTAGATCGCGGCGCACAGGCCCTTTTCCCGCGCAGGGACGATCTCGTCCAGATAGAGCCGCTCCAGTGCGTCCATAAAGGCGGGCTGCTCCTTGAAAAAGCGGTAGCCGTAGGTTTTTTCCGTGTTGAACACGTGGCCCTCGGGCTTGTAGGAATAGCCGCCGAATTCCGAAAGCACGAGCGGTTTTTCGCTTTTCGGCAGGCGCACGGGCTTGAAATAGACGTGCAGGCTCTCCACGTCGGACTGCCCGCAGCGGAACCAGCCGGAGGTTGTGTCGATAAAGCGGGAATCGTCCAGCGCACGCAGACGCTCGAACTGCGCCTGACTGTCGAACTGTCCCCAGCCCTCGTTGAAGATCGTCCAGTAGCAGACGCAGGGGTGCTTTTCCAGCCGCCGCACGGTTTCCTCCATTGCCTCGATGAAGGCGCGGCGTGCGGCCGGGTCGCGGTGCATCCTGCGGTCATCCCTCCTGCGGATACCGAGCGTCGGCAGCGCCGTATCCGTGAAAAAGGAATATGCTCCGTTATTGACCATGTCCTGAAAGACCACCATGCCCAGCCGGTCGCAGGCATAGTAGAACAGCTCCGGCTCGACCTTGATATGCTTGCGCAGGGTGTTGAAGCCGAGGTGCTTCATGGCCAGAATGTCCTCGTCGAAGCAGGCGGGAGAGGCGGGCGTGAGCAGGCCGTCGCTCCAGTAGCCCTGATCGAGCACGCCGTGGAAGAAATAGGGCCTGCCGTTCAGGCACAGGCGGGGCAGGCCGTCCGCCTCGCGCACGTCCAGCGTCCGCAGGGCGAAATAGGTCTGCACGCGGTCCTGCGCGGTTTCGATCTCCGTCTCGTAGAGATAAGGGTTCTCCGGCGACCACAGCCGCGGCGCGGGCAGCTCCAGCACCGCCTGTCCGCCGGAAAATGCCTGCGTCAGGACGCCCTGCGGCGTCTTTATGCGCACGGTACCCTCCCGCGCGCCCTCGATGTGCAGCGTGACGCGGCTTCCGGAGATCTCCGGGCGCACCGCGCGGATATACTCCTCCGGGACGCTTTCCATCCACACCGTCTGCCACAGGCCGGACACCGGCGTATACCACATCCCGCCGCGCTCGTGCTTCTGCTTGCCGTAGGGCAGAATCTGGTTGTCAAGCTCGTCGGTCACGCGGACGGTGAGGACGTTTTCCTCCCGCAGCGCGCCGGTAACGTCAAAGGAGAAGGGGGCATAGCCGCCGGTGTGTGTGCCGAGGTGCACGCCGTTGAGCGCGGCCTCCGCGACCTGATCGGCCGCGCCGAAATGCAGCAGCACGCGCCCGCGGACAAAGCCCTCCGGCAGGCGGAAGCGGCGGCGGTAGCAGAGGAGCGTCCCGTCTGGATAGGTTTCGTGAATCCCGGAGAGCAGCGACTCTGGCGGAAAGGGGACGCGGATGGTGCGGTCATAGGCCTCGCTGCCCGCGGAAAATTCCCATTCGCCGTTGAGGTTAAAATAGGAGTCGCGGCGCAGGGTGGGACGGGGATATTCCTGCCACGGACGGCCTTGCAGCTCGCGCCCGGCCTGCGTCATGAGCTCATTGTACGTTTGCATGAGCTTCCTCCTTTTTCAGCAGGCGAAATACCGCCGTGAGCGCAAGCAGCAGGACGGCCGCGGCAATCAGCGCGGCGAGGAAGATATTTCCGTTCGGCAGGAAGGATTCCGTGCCGTCGTCGTTGACGATTTTCTGCGCATGGCGCAGGACGAAGGCGCCGATGGCCGGGCCGATGATGCCGGGGAGGAGCACCTGCCCGACGATGCGCAGCCCCTGGAACATTCCCGCGCGGTGCGCCGGGGTGCGGTCGCGCAGCATTGCGCCGAACACGGCCATGCCGGCAAGATACCCGCTCATCATCAGAAGCGAGCCAAGAAATACCGGGACGGTACTGCGGAAAATATACAGCAGCACGTAGCCCGCCATCAGCATTAAAACGGCGGGGATAACGGTTCTGCGGAAGTGCAGACGGTCATAGAGTTTGCCGTAAAACACCGTGACGAGCGCCGCCAGCACGATGGCCGGAGCCATGATCAGCACATAGTTGTCCATGCCGAGCGACACGTTGTAATACAGGATCAGGTAGGGCATGAAGATCTGGATAGAGATGCCGAACAGGGCGAAGGCCGCCAGCACCGCATAGAGAATTTTGTTCTCCCGCACGACGCCGGGGCGGAAGCCGTAGAAAATATTCTTAAAGTAGCTCTGATTCTCCTCGGTTTTCACGCCCGCGTCGCGAATGAGAAAGAAGCCCAGGATTCCCGCGATCAGCACGACGCTGCCGATGATGGCGTAGATCACCGTCCAGCTCCCGGCGCGGTCGAGGTCGAAGCCCATGAAGCCGCCGAACACGACGAGGATCGCGATCAGGGGCATCATCGCGTTCACGCCCTCGGCGGAGCCGCGGTTGGTTGCGTCGGTCGCGTCGGTGAGCCATGCGTTGAAGCAGGCGTCGTTGGCCGACGAGCCGAAGAAGGTCATCACGCAGTCCATGATGATGACGAGGCTCACGCCCACGCTCGCGGCCGAGGCCGCCATGGGAAAAATCGAGGCGATCACATCCATGCGCAGCGCCGCAAAGCACCAGATGGAGATGCCCCACAGGATGTAGCCGCCGCAGATGAACAGCCGCCGCTTGCCGAGCTTGTCCGACAGCGCGCCGATAAGCAGCGTCGTCACCGTTGCGGCGACCGCGCTGGCCGCGACCATCAGGGAAATGTCCGAGGCGCTCGCGTGGAACATCTTATAGATAAAGACGTTGAAATACATATTTTCAACGACCCACGCGACCTGCCCGATCAGGCTGAACAGCGTCAGTGCCAGCCAAAATCTGGGAGAGAGCTTTGTTTTCTCCATTCCGATCCCGCCTTTTCCGTTTTCTTTCATCGTATCACAAGCCGTCCGAAAGTGCAATGAAAAACACCCCGCCGCCGCAGGGTGTTTTGGAAATTTTGAACCGTTCCTCTGTTGGCATTATCGTTATTGCCGATTCCTGTGTGAGGAACCAGCCCAAAGCCTCCCCTGTGCAAGGGGAGGTGGCGCGAAGCGCCGGAGGGGTTGATTGAGAGGATTGTTAAACAACATAAGAATATTTACAATCCCTCAGTCAGCCTTACGGCTGACAGCTCCCCTTACACAGG
>CAKUMR010000149.1 GCA_934667865.1 uncultured Oscillospiraceae bacterium
GTGTAGATCCCGTTCAGAAGATTATACGCCGTCATCACGGCCCAGACGCCGCTTTCCTTCACGACGGTCTCAAAGCCCTTGAGGTAGATCTCCCGCAGAGCGCGCTCACTCACGCGGGAATCGCTGCCCTTGCGGTTGGTTTCCTTGTTGTTGACACAGAAATGCTTGACGCAGGCGGAAATGCCCTCAGACTGGATGCCGCGCACCATGGCCGCAGCCAGCTTGCCGGAAAGCAGCGGATCTTCGGAATAGTATTCAAAATTCCGGCCGCAGAGCGGGCTTCTGTGGATATTTATCGCCGGGGTGAGCCACATGGCGAGATTGTTCTCGCGTACCTCGCGGCCGCCCGCCTTGCCAACCTCATAAACAAGCTCCGGGTTCCACGTGCAGGCAAGCAGCGTCGCCACCGGCCACGCCGTCGTCGTCACGCCGCGATCCTCGCAGATGCGCAGGCCCGCCGGGCCGTCGGCCGTCATGGCCGCCGGAATTCCCAGATAGTCCAGTCCGCCGATGCCGCGCGTATCGGCAACGCCGCGGTTAGGCGTGCCGCTGAGCAGTGTGATGAGCTCGTCGTCCGTCAGACCTGCAAGAAAATCCTCCAGTCCGACCTTTCCCTCCGCAACATCCGCAAAGGAAAGTCGGTCCGCCGGTGTCTGGGTGCCAGTGCGGTCGGGCAGAATGTGCTCCGCCTCCCATTTGGGCTTTTCCGGCCAGCCGGAGCGGTCTGGCGTTGGCGGGTAGTCCTGCATGGGCAGCGCTTCATAGCTTCCGTCGGCGCGAAGCTGCTTCGGCAGCTTCTTCGCTGTGCAGCGGTTTTTTACCGTGCGCGTCACGCGCGTCTGCGCACAGAAATACGTAAAAACGGCTTGCAGACTGCGGACGCAGTTTCCGAGCTTCACGGAATACTCACCGGCATGGAGCACATAGGCCGCGCGCGCTTCGTCGTAGCACGCAAGCTCCGCAAGCGGCACCGTGAGCGTCACCTCCTGCGCCTCGCCGGGTGCAAGCAGCGCTGTCTTCTGAAAGGCGCGCAGCTCCAGCTTCGGCCGGTCTGAGCCGGGCGCGGAGGTATAGAGCTGCACCACCTCGCGGCCCGCAGCGCTTCCCGTATTTTTTACGCGCGCCGTGATGCGTATCGCCGTATCGTCCGCCGCAGCGCCTGTGCAGGAGATTGCAAACGTTGTGTAGCTCAGTCCGAAGCCGAACGGATAATTCACCTTTTCCGCCGCGCCGGGAATGGTCTCAAAATAGCGGTAGCCGACGAAAATATCGTCCGTATAGCAGACGTAGTCCTCCGATTCGTGAAAATTTGCAGAGGAGGGATAGTCGTCAAAGGATGCCGCGAAGGTGTCCGTCAGCTTGCCGCTGGGGCAGACATCACCGCAGAGGATATCCGCCTCGGCCATCGCACCCTCCATGCCGCCCTGCCACGCCAGCAGCACGGACTGGATCGCGGGATTTTCAGCAAACCACGAGGTATCGACCACGCCGCCGACATTCAGAACGACTGCGACCCTGGAAAACGCAGCGCAGACCGCCTGCACCATGCGGCGTTCGCCTGCGGAGAGACAGAAATCCCCCTCTGCGGACGTGCGGTCGCCGCCCTCACTGGAAAAGCGGCAAATGCTGATGATCGCCACATCCGCTTCTCTTGCGGCCTGCGCCAGCAGCTCCGGCGGAAGCTCCGGCTCATCCAGACGACCCCACAGACCGCCCGCGGCGAACTGCGCCGCGGCAAAGGCGCGGTAGAATTCATGCAGCGCGGGAACGCAGCGCAGCTTGTCCTCCGCCTGCTTTTCCTCAATTGCCTCGCAAAAATTGCGTGAGTAGGCGACCGTCACATCGCCGCTGCCTCCGCCGCCCTTGAGATAGTCGACGCTCGCCTTGCCAAACAGCGCGACGTGCGTTCCCCGGCCCAGCGGCAGCAGGCTGTTTTCATTTTTCAGCAGCACCATGCCCTCGGCCGCGGCACGGCGTGAAAGCGCGATATGCTCCGAACTTCCCGTCGCGCGCCGCCCATCTCTGCCCAGCGGCAGCACGGGGAAATAGTTGTATCTTTGCCATTTACTCATCGTCATTTCCTCTTTTATGCATCCGCACCGGCTTAAATAACCCCCGCAGATACGATCTCTGACCACGGATTGAACCATTCCGGCGTGTGGGAAAGCGCATCTCCGTTTCCCTTCAGGTCGAGCAGGGGCTGCTCCAGCTCCTCGATCCGACCGTATTCCCCCGCCGCGTACTTTTCCAGCGTTTCGCGGCAATGCCGCACGCGGCGCATCAATCCGCCAAGGCGCACGTCCTGCACCTCAAAGCCAAATGCTTTGTTCTCCCAGTCCCACTGGGCGCGAAGCGCCTGATAGGACACCTCCAGACGCGCTTCCAGCTCTCTGTAATCGCGCAGCACCGCCCGCAGCGCTTCGCCGCCGCTTTTATAGGCGCACCGCGTCTTTTCGCAAAGCTCCGCCTTGATTGCAAGCACATCACACAGGGCGGCCATCGTTTCAAACAGCGGTGCAAATTCGCCGCGCGAGGTCACGTCGCGCAGGCGCTCTGCGCAGGCGGCATAGCGGGCATTTTCCCCGCCCTCGCGCAGGGACTCACACAGACCGAAGAAGGGGTCCTGATAGAGCAGGTATTTTTCGGCGTTGGTAACGCCGTTGTCATTCGCCGTCCCCGGCAGGTCGAGCAGCAGGAAATCTTCCCATGTCACGCCGAAGCGCTCGAAAAAATTATCGGAAATAATACGCTCATCCGTTTCGCCCTCCATCACCTGCGAAGCATAGAACATCGCCGGAAGCAGCGCAAAGCGCGAGCATTCTCCCCCGTCGTCTCCCCAGAGCGTCAGGAAAATGTTCTTGATTTCAGCCTCCTTGCACGATGCCAACGCGGCCTTTGTCGCGCGGATGCTGAACGCATTGTGCGGCGCAAAGCCCGTCCAAGTCCACAGACCACCTGCAAACCATGTTCCGCTTTTCAGCGTTTCGTGCGCAGCAAGCATGGCATCATAGTGGCTCTTTTCACTATGATAATAGTCCCAATAGACAAGCTCGATATTTTCCGGGATAAGCGCACTGACAGACCTGTCGATCTGCGCGTCTTTCGCGTAATAATCTCCGCCGCAGGCAAGCCGGAAGAACATATCCGACCACATACACAGCCGGACGCCATGCTTTTTTCCGATCTCGGCAACACGGTTCAGATGCTCCAGCAGCACCTGTGCGCGGTCTGCATCACCATGCTGGTCATAATACCGGCCGCGGCACATATGATGCGCTTCGTCCATGCCGATATGCACCGTGCGGGAGCGGAAGCAGGCCGTCACGGTGTCAAACATCTTCTCGATTAGCGCATAGACCGCCTCGTCGCCGGCCAGCAGAATGTCGTCAATATCAAAATGCGGCTCGTAGGCAGGCCAGCGCTTCAAGGTGTTCAGATGTGCAAGCGTCTGAATACACGGGATCAGCTCCACGCCGCGCGCAGCCGCGTAGTCGTCCAGCTCCCGAAGCTCCTGCACGCTGTAGCGCCCGCGCCCGTAACCGAAATACGGTTCACCGGGAATCTCATAAGTATCCTCGGTATAGAGCATCAGCGCGTTATAGCCCATTTCCGCGGAAAGATCGACCCACCGTTTCACCGTTTCAGGCCGCATGACTGCATTTCGGGAGCAGTCGATCATTGTTCCCCTGCGAAGTACATTCATCTTGATTTCTCCCTTACGCCGTCCGCGCCCTCACAAAGGTCAGCGCCTCTTCGTCCGCGACGAGGGTGAAGTCCGGGTGGAGCTGCAAAATGGACGCCGGGATCTGCGGCGTGACAGGCCCCCAGAAGGCATCCCTCACGATCGCGGCCTTGCTGCTGCCCGTCGCGATCATGACCACGCGGCGCGCCTGCATGATGTCCAAAATGCCCATCGTGTAGGCCGTTTTCGGCACGAGATCGACGCTCCCGAAGAAGCGTGCGTTGGCCTCGCGCGTGTCCTGCGTCAGCTCGACGCAGTGCGTGCCCTTGACAAACTCGCCGCACGGCTCATTGAAGCCGATGTGACCGTCGCGGCCGATGCCGAGTAACTGCAAATCCACGCCGCCGAGCGACCGGATCAGCGCGTCGTACTTTTTACCCTGTCCTTCCGCATCCGGGT
>CAKUMR010000150.1 GCA_934667865.1 uncultured Oscillospiraceae bacterium
GTGGAAACCATCGGTGCGTTCACGCTGTTTATATTCTTTGTCATCTCCATTCTGGCTCTGATCAACATCGTCACGCTGCAGGCGCGCGTGCACCATGCCATGACGCAGGCAGCGGAAACCGTCTCCATGTACAGCTATGTACTGGAGATGGCTGGCGTGACGGATTTCAAGCAGGGTGTGTCCGGTCGCGCGGATAAAGCCGGGCAGCAGGCGCAGAATTTTGTGGACAATATTGAAGCTGTGGTGGACGGCATCCGCAGTCTCTCGCCCAGTCAGGTATCGGGCGGATTCCAGGGCGCGTATGACCAGGCGGAGCAGTGGCTGAGCGACCCGAAGGAATTTTTGAGTCTGGCGTCGAATTTCGGCATTGAGCAATTGGCAAACGCCGGATTCGGAGTGCTCATCCGTCCGCTGATCGGTCACTACCTGAAAAATGGCAGCACGGACGGTGACACCTATCTAAAACAGATGGGCGTGATCGATGGTTTGAGCGGACTGTCGTTTTATCGGTTCGATCTGCGCAACGGAAGCAGCAGTAATCTGCTGAACGCGGACGGAGATCTGATTATTTCGGTGGAATACAGCGTGCGCTACGGCGTAGGACTGCCACTGCCGTTTGCGCCGAAGCTGACGATCCGGCAGATGGTGCGCGCGCGCCCATGGCGCAGCGGAAGCGGAGAGGGATATGGAGAAAACGGCTGAGATGCAGAAGGCAGGAGAAAATGCGATCGGCGTGTGGCGGTTCTATCTGCCGCTGCCGGTCCTGCTGGCAGGATTTCTGGTGTGGAAGCGTACATCGCTGGACGTACTGACGCTGGTGCGGTATTCGCTGCTGCTAGGCTTTGGCTACTGCGCGGCAATTTATGACCTGCGCAAGCGGATCGTACCAAATCTGCTGCTGCTCGGGATGCTGGCGGCATGGGTCATGTGGGCTGGCGCGGCGGCGCTCACGGATTGGGACACAGCGCTTTTGTATATCCTCCGCGCGCTGGCGGGCGGCGCAATACTTGGGCTCAGCGCCCTGCTGGTGTATTTTCTGAGCCGGCGCGGTCTTGGCGGCGGCGACGTAAAATTCCTTGCTGTGAGCGGGCTGTATCTGACCGTCGGACCGGGGCTGATGGCAATATTTTTGGGCACGGTCCTGTCGGCGCTTACGGCGCTCGTGCTCATGCTCCTGCGGAAAATCGGCACAAAAGATGCGATCCCGCTCGTCCCGTTTTTGTACATCGGGATCTTAGCGGTGTCAGTTCTGGCATAGAGGGGGAAAGTGGTCGTGAAAAAGGGTAAAGTGGCGCTGATCGCGCTGTTGGTGGTTCTGGGGCTTGTGCTCGTTTGGGCAACGGCGCTGTTTTCGAGCACGAACGCGCAGAAGCAAAGCGATCTCATCGCGCAGGCAGAGGACCTTCTGGCAGACCGAATTTATCTGCGCGCGCAGCCGCTTTTGGAAGAGGCGGTCGGATATGCGGGCGAGCAGACGCTCTACGCGGAAGAGCTGCTGAAAAAGGTCTACCGTGCGCTGATCGATGAGCAGGGATACGCCACAAAATATCAGGACCTTCTGGAGACGCAGATGGTCCGCGCGGACGCCGCGCCGGAGGTCTTTTTGGAGGCGGCTGAGTATTATCAGGGAAAAAATATGATTTCGGAAGGCATCGCCGCCCTGCGCGACGGCGCGGAAAAAACCGCCGATCCGGCTGTTGTGGACGCCTACGAGGCGGCGCGGTATCAGTACCGTGCCGGGCGCGTGGCGTTTGACCAGATCTCCGAGGTCAGCGGCGGAATGCGGCAGGTGGAGTTGGACGGGCTTTGGGGCATGACCGACCTGTCCGGGGAACTCACGATCCCCTGCCAGTACAAAAAAATCAGCACCTGCTGCAACGATCTCGTCATCGTGCAGGACGCGGACGGCATTTACAGCGTGGACACGCAGGGACATCGGATGTATGTCCCGCGCGAGGCAGCGGTCACGGATTTCAAGAATTACGCGAACGACCGCGTGCCCGTGCTGCTGAACGGCGCGTGGCATCGCGCGACCGGCACCTGGCAACTCGGCACGACGGCGTTTGAGGATATGGGAATGTACGCGGACGGATACGCCGCGGCAAAGGTCGGCGGCAAGTGGGGCGTTGTAGATTTGAGCGACACCTGGCTGCTGCCGGCGGAATATGACGGCATCGCCATGGACGAGCTGGGGCACTGCATTGGTCAGGGCGCGGTATTTGCGTCTCAGGGCGGCCGGGTGCAGTTACTTACCGACGGACAGGCGACCGGCTGCTGGTTCGAGGACGCGCAGCCGTTCCAGGAGGATGGATTTGCCGCCGTGCAGTCCGATGGCAAATGGGGCTTTATAGACACGACCGGCGCGCTTCAGATCCCCTGCCAGTTTGAAAGCGCGCGTTCGTTCCATCAGGGGCTTGCAGCCGTGCAGATCGGCGACCGATGGGGCTACATCCGCGCGGACGGCACAACGGTGATCGAGCCGGTATTTTATGACGCAAAGAGCTTTTGCGACGGCTATGCGCCGGTAGAGACAGAGCACGGCTGGACGATCATTCAGCTATACGAATATGAAGAAAACTGACGGAGGGGATGGCATTGGAGTTTACCATTGAAAGCAGACAGGGGCTGCAAGGCGAGCCGCTGCTCTCCATTGTAGTGCCGGAGTCGCAGATCGATGAAAAGGCGCTGTATACGATCGAATCGGATTGGCCCGGTTTTTTAGTGCCGTTTCAGAGACGGCAGATCGATGACAAAGTGGAATTTCTCTATATGCCGCAGAAGCGGCTGAATTTGATGTTTTTTGCCGGAACGCGGGCGCGGGAGGACTATATCTCGCTCTGGAAACGGCTGATCGAGCCGCTTGTGCAGTGCGAGGACTGGTTCATGCACGTCAACGGCTTCGTGCTGGATCTGCAATATCTGTATCTGGACACGAGCAAAGGGCGGGAGGCGATCTCCTATCTGTACCTACCCGTGAAGCAGGCGGGCTATGACGCAATAGCTTTACAGCGGCTGCTCCAGCAGGTGGCGGCGCAGTTTAAGACCGATGACTCGGACCTGACCGTGCGCGTATTACAGAGCTTTTTGCAGGTCCAGGGCTTTCAGCCGTCCGAATTTTTGCAGATGCTTTCGTCGTGCGCAAACACTGGCGCATCGGTGCACAGCGAGCGCCCGCCCGAGGCGGTCTTTTCCGCGCCGCAGCCGGAGCAGCCGTACCATGCCGCAGAGCCTGTGCAGAAAGCACCTGCGGCGGCGGTGGTCGCCGCTGAGCGGAAGGTCGCTCCCAAGCAGAGCAGTGCCGCGCCGTCAGACGATGATTTTGATGCAATGGACTGGGACGACGAACCGGCGTCCCCCCGCGCGCAAAAGCCGAAAAAGGAAAAGGTTCGCGCCGAAAAGCCCAAAAAGGACTGGCGCGGTCTGTTCGGCAAAAAGGAAAAGCAGCCCGCACGCGCAGAGTCGGCTGTACGCGGCGGCGCGCAGCTCGCGGAATTTACGCCGCAGCAGCCCGCGCAGCCGGTCAGCGCCGGAATGGCGCAGGTCATCTGGCAGCCGGAAGCGGACGCGGACGGCGTGACCCAACTGGCTGTGCATGGAACGCGGCTGCGCTACAGCGGCACAATGAACTATCCGCCGGAAATCGCGCTCACCGTGCGCGAAAACGGTGTATTTCGCATCGGGCGGTACGATGTCTCGGTGGGAAAGCCGCAGTCGGATTTTGAATTTCCGGCGGACACCCCGGCTGTCAGCCGCCGCCATGCGGCGATCATGCTGCGCGCGGGGAGCTATTCCATCGTGGACCTCAATTCCCGGGCGGGGACGTTTGTCAACGGCGCAAAGCTAACGCCCAACGCGCAGACAGCGCTGCACGACGGTGACCGGGTCTCCTTCGGGAATGCAGGCGCGAACTACATACTGGAAGTCCAGGCGGAAGGGTGAGTGATCCAATGGAGACGATTCTGCTTTATGGCGGCGCGGCGCTGTGCGCGCTCTGCCTGCTCGGCGGATTGCTCGTATGCCTGCTGTGCGCATCCGGCAAAAAGGTGCTGGAAAAGCGTCTGGAGCAGGACTACGGCAAGCGGGCAGACAGAAAGCGAGGATAAGCCATGGGACACGTGATTGCTTCAACCTATGAG
>CAKUMR010000151.1 GCA_934667865.1 uncultured Oscillospiraceae bacterium
TCTTTATACTATATAGTAAAGGGACAGACGTCCCGATGACAGGTAAAACGGCTCCTGATACGAAAAAATTCCGCACGACACCCTGCCGTGCGGAATGACTCCGTTTCACAAAACCACAGCTTCCCGGTATGGGCAGGAACCGACGCGCAGCCCGGCGTATCTGACTTATCCGGTTTTCCCGGCTTCACAGTGACCCGCTCGCGGGGCTTCTCACCCCATTCCGCCTCCGGCAAACACCGGCAGGCTGTGCATTTCATATATATTCTTCAAAACATGCCAATTATACCGAATTCTTTCTGTAAATGCAAGCTGTATTTCAATTATTTATCTGTTATTCGTGTCCCTCGGCGGCGATCATATGCAGGCCGTGCTCCAGCGCGCCGACGACCGCACCGAGATTTTCCCGCGCGGCCCGCTCCGAGCCGGGCAGATTGACGATCAGACTGCTGCCGCGCGTTCCGGCGACCGCCCGCGACAGCATCGCGCGCGGCGTACGCCTGAGTCCCTCGACCCACATAGCAACGGGGATGGCGCGGATCTCGCGCTCCAGCACGGCCAGCGTGGCCTCCGGCGTCACGTCGCGGGGCGAAAGCCCCGTCCCGCCGGTCGTGACGATCAGGTCGATCCTCCGCTCGTCCGCGCAGTCGCGGAGCAGCGCGCTGATCTCCTCCTTTTCGTCCGGCACGATGGCCGTATAGGCGACGGAAAAGCCCGCCTCCTCCAGCATGGCGCAGACAGCCGGGCCGCTGGTGTCCTGCCGGAGCCCCCGGCTGCCCAGATCGCTGACGGTGATCACTGCTGCGGTGTAGCTCATAAGTGTTCCTCCTGTTTTCGATAGCCAAGAGCTGTCGAGATCATATTTGCCGTGGCGCAGACCGCTTCCACGGCGGCGCGGAATTCGTCGGAAAAGACGCTGCGGAACATCCCGATCACACCCACGGTGTAGCGCACCTCGCCCTCCACGGTGTAGACCGGCGCGGAAATGGAGCGCAGACCGATCTTGTATTCACCGTTCTCGATGGCGTAGCCGTTGAGACGGCACTGGTCGATCTCCCGCATCAGGGCGGGCAGGTCCGTGATGGTATGGGGCGTGAACTGGGTCATGGTCTGGCTGCGCAGAAGCGCCTCGGCATCCGCGCGGGGGCGATTGGCCAGAAAGACCTTGCCCTGCGAGGTGCAGTAGATGGGCAGGCGCGAGCCCGTATCCGAAACGACGCGCAGGCCGCCCCGCGTTTCCACCTGATCGAGCGTGATGACGCTGCCGCCCTCGCAGACTGAGAGCATCACGGAAGCCCCCGTCTGCTGGCACAAATGCTCCATATAGGGCCGCGACACGAGTGAAATATCCCACGACCGCTCCACCTGCCGCCCGTACTCAAACAGCCGGAGTCCGAGCGCGTAGCGCCCGTCGGGCGTCTGCGTCACCACGCCGTAGGTCCGCATGGTGGTCAGCAGGCCGAAAACCGTGCTTTTCGGATAGCCGCTCAGCGCGGTCAGCTCCTTGAGAAGCAAAGGCTTTCCCGCCTGACTCAGAATTTGCAGCAGCTCCATGGCCTTCGCCACGGCCAGAATGATATTGCCATCTACCACCGGACACCAGCTCCTTTCCTGTTCAGCATAACGGAGCCGTTATTCTCTGTCAAGTATAATCCGACAAAACCGGAGCAAATTCCGACAATGTCGGACAGGTGATTTGAAATGACAGAATCCGCAGTGGTAAAATAATACAAAATCAACACGCACGGACGCAGGCGCGCCGCGCCGGAGGAGATAACATGAAGCTGATTCGAACCGAGGACGCCGTCGGTCACGTGCTCTGCCATGACATGACGCAGATCATCAAGGATCAATACAAGGACGCCCGCTTCCGCAAGGGCCATGTGGTCACGGCGGAGGACATCCCCGTGCTTCTGAGCATGGGCAAGGAAAATCTCTACGTCTGGGAAATGACGCCCGGCATGGTGCATGAAAACGACGCAGCCGAGCGCCTTCTGGCGCTGTGCGGTACGGAAAACATGAGCCGCAGCGAGGTAAAAGAGGGCAAGATCGAGCTGAGAGCCGACTGCGACGGCGTGTTTCTGGTAGATTCCGCCCGTCTGCTCGCGGTGAACTCGCAGGACGAGGTGATGATCGCCACGCGCAAGGGCGGCACCGCCGTGCGCAAGGGCGACAAGCTGGCCGGGATGCGGGTCATCCCCCTCATCATTCAGGAGGAGAAGCTGCAAAGGGCCGAGCAGGCCGCGGGCGCACAGCCGCTTCTGGCGCTGAAGCCCTATGTGCGCAAAACCGCCTGCATCGTGTCCACCGGCAGCGAGGTGAAAAAGGGTCTGATCAGGGACACCTTTACGCCCGTGGTCATCGAAAAGCTGAAAACCTGCGGCATCCAAACTTTAGAGGTCGTGTATTCCGGCGACGGCGTGGAAAACGTGCGCTCTGCCGTGCTCTCCATGCGCGAAAAGAAGCCGGACATGATCCTCTGCACCGGCGGCATGAGCGTTGACCCGGACGACAACACCTCCGGCGGCATCCGCGCCGCGGGCGCGGAGGTCGTGGCCTACGGCGCGCCTGTCCTGCCCGGTGCCATGTTCCTGCTGGGCTATTTCCCGGACGGGATGCCCGTCATGGGTCTGCCCGGCTGCGTCATGTACGCGGGCGCGACGGTCTTTGACCTGCTGCTGCCGCGCGTGGCCGCGGACGTTCCCGTGACCCGCGCCGACATCGCCGCGCTGGGCGAGGGCGGCCTGTGCCTCGGCTGCAAGGAATGCCATTATCCCATCTGCCCCTTCGGAAAATAATTCCGCACTGCACCCGCGAGGGCGCAGATCATTCCAAACCGTTATCCTCGCGGAAGAACTGCGGATAAATATTTTAAACGAGAAAGGAAACCTCAACATGAAAAAACTCATCGCAATGCTGCTGGCGCTTGTCATGCTGCTGAGCCTCGCGGCCTGCGCCGGCAATGGCGACAGCAAGGACGACAGCACAAAGGACAGCGCCAGTGACAGCGCCAAGGACAGCGAAAAGGAAAGCGAAAGCCAGTCCGCCGAGTCGGTCGAGCTGGTCGTGTTCGCCGCCGCTTCCCTGACCGAGTCCCTGACCGCCATCGGCGAGAAGTACATGGCTGACAATCAGAATGTGAAGCTCAGCTTCAACTTCGATTCCTCCGGCAAGCTGCTCACCCAGATCAAGGAAGGCGCCGTGTGCGACCTGTTCATCTCCGCCGCGCCCAAGCAGATGAACGCCCTTGACGGCACGCTGAAGGACGACGCCGACAAGAACCCCGACGGTCTGGACCTTCTCCTTGCGGGCAGCCGCATCGACCTGCTGGAAAATAAGGTCGCGCTGGCCGTTGCCGAAGGCAGCGACAAGGGCATCGACAGCTTCGACAAGCTGTCAGACCTGCTCAAGAACGGCGACGTTACCCTTGCCATCGGCAACAGCGACGTGCCCGTCGGCCAGTACACCCAGAAGATCTTTGCCTACTACGGCATCGACGAAAACGCCATCGCGGCCAAGCTGACCTATGGCTCCAACGTCAAGGAAGTCACCACCGCCGTTTCCGAGGGCACCGTGGACTGCGGCATCATCTATGCCTCCGACGCTTACTCCGCCAAGCTGACCGTGGCCGCCGAGGCCACTGCCGAGATGTGCGGCCAGGTCATCTATCCCGCCGCCGTGCTGAACACCTCCAAGCAGCAGGACGCCGCCTCCGCTTTCCTGAAGTATCTGCAGGGCGCAGAGGCTTCCGCCGAATTTGAGAAGGTGCTCTTCACCCCGCTGAGCAAGTAATTCTTTGATTCATACAGGGTACGGGCAGGGCGCTCTCACGCTCTGCCCGCTGTCCCGTTTTTCAGGAGGTCCCCCATGGATTGGTATCCCCTTTGGAATTCGCTGCGCATCGCCGCCATCAGCGCGGTGGTGGTGTTCTTTCTCGGCATCGCCGCGGCGTATTATATCGCAAAGCTCCCGCGCCTGATCAAGGGCGTGCTGGACGTCATCCTCACTCTGCCGCTGGTGCTGCCGCCCACGGTCGTGGGCTATCTGCTGCTGCGCGTGCTGGGGCCGAAGCGTCTCATCGGCGCGTGGGTGCTGGAGACC
>CAKUMR010000152.1 GCA_934667865.1 uncultured Oscillospiraceae bacterium
CGCGGGAGATGTTCCGGCAGATCTATCCGTGGGCGGCGGGCTTTTTTAACTATGTTCCGCCGGTCGCGGCGCTGCTGGCTTCCTTCTGGCTGCTGGAGAAAAACTTTGAGGGAAGGCACGAGACACCGGGGCGCTGCGCCTCGGTGGGACTTTTGGCATTTGCTGCACAGCTTTTTGTGGAGAATGATACGATCTATGCCGTCTGCGCGGGATTTTTCCTGCTGCTTTGGTTCAGAAAAGCGCAGAAGCGCTGGTCACCGGGCGTGCTGAGCTTTCTGACAGGAGCCGTGCTGGGGGCGGCACTGCTCTTTTCCTCGCCCAGCTATCGGACGGTCACACAGGCCGGGGCGGCTTATCAGATGGCGGGAGGGCTTTCCGGCCTGTGCGCGACTGCGCGGGAAAATTTGCCGGAGCTTTTACGCTGGATGCTCGCGGACTGCCCGGTTGTCTATATCGGCCTGACGCTGGCAGCGCTGGCGGTGGCGCTGCGGACGCGGAAGAAAACGGATTTTGTGCAGATAGCCGTCATGGCTGCGGCGGCGGTGTGGTTTGCGACCGGGCTGTCGGGACAGGTACTTGCCGCAGCACTATGGCTTGCGGCGCTGGGCTTTCTTGTGCTGCGCCGTCTGGACGGTGCGCGCCGCAGACGGGCGGCCTTCTTCCTTCTGAGTGCGCTGGCGGCCGCTGCGCCGCTGGCAGTCGTTTCGCCCATCGGCCCGCGCTGCCTGTTTTTGAGCTATGTTTTTCTGCTGCTGACCGGAATGCAGCTTTTGCAGGCGGCGGGCTGGAGCGGAGCGGCCATCTGGCAGAAAATCGCCGCAGGAGCGGCTGCGCTGGCGGTTTTTGCGTGCTGCCTGTATCTGTTCCTGCCTATCCATGCGGCGGAGCGGGTGCGCGGAGAAACGATCGCCGCTGCAATGGCAGAGGGCAGAACACGGATTCTCCTGCCTGAGTTTCCGCACGCGAGGTATCTCTGGGAGGCGGACACACAGAAGCTCTGCCGTACCTATTTTTATGAAACGCCGGGGGACATAGAGTTTGTTTTTGTTCCGGCGGAGGAGTGGGAGCCATGAGAAGCCGCAGGCGTTTTCTCTGCCGCTGCACGTTTTTCGCGGTCGTGAGCCTTGCATATGCGGCGGTGTTTGTTTTTCTTACCCGCAGCGGGCTATACCAAATCGAAAATGCGCACAACGATCGCCTGTTTTCGGCGGATGACATATATTATGTAAACAACTTTTTCTCCACGGAGATGGATCCCTCCCTGCGCATCATCAAGCATCCGCTGCTGATCGTGCTGGGCTGGCTTTTGACGCTGACCGAGCGCGGACTGCTCGGTACGGTCGGCTTGCAGACGCACTATATGCTGATCGTCGCCGGGCAGTGCCTGATGACGCTTGGGACAATCTATACTCTTGACCGTATTTTTGAAATGCAGTACCGCATGGAAACCGGCTGCGCACTGCTGCTGTGCGGGATCTACGCGGCCTCGTTCAGCGTGCTGTTTTTCTGCTTTGTGGGGGAGAGCTATGCGCTCTCGGCGCTGCTGCTGGTGCTGAGCTTCTATTTTGCGCAGCGCGGGAATGTGCCGGTGACGGCACTGCTGGGTGCGCTGACCGCCGGAACGACGGTGACGAACGGCGTTCTCTGGGCGGCGATCGTGCTGCTGTCCGGCGGCAGCCGGAAAAAACGCCTACTGACCTTGGCGACTGGGACGGCGCTGTTTTTTGCGCTGGTCGCGGCATTCCCGGTGCGGACGGTGTTTTTCCGGAACCTGATCGTCGGCGGGCTGAACAGCGCCCGGAATTACAGCGACCATTTCGGCGTTTTTCAGGCGCTGCGCTCTGTGTTTTTTACTTTTTTCGGCTCGACGGGCTTCGTCCTCGACACACAGATGCAGTCGCCCTTCGGGGATTTTGCAGGCGATGCGCTTTCCTTTGTTCCCTCGGCCTCGTGGCCGGTCACGGCTGCGGCGTTGGGCTTTTTCGCGCTGCTCGTGTGGGCGTGTATTGCGCACCGCCGCGACCGGCGGCTTTATGCGCCCCTTGCGGTGCTGGCACTGAATCTCCTGCTGCACGGCCTCCTGCAGTACGGTCTGAAGGAGGCCTTCCTCTATTCGCTGCACCACTATCCGGCGCAGATGCTGATCGCCGGGCTGCTGCTCTGCGGAAACAAGCGCGAAAAGAGGATCGCCCTCCCGCTTCTGTGCGCCTACGACGTGTGTCTGCTTGTTATGAATGTACCGGGTTATGTCAACCTGATTCGCTTTCTCAGGGGGTGAAGCCATGAAAGACCGGCTGCGGCTGCTGCGGCCTGCGCATTGTCTGAAGAATGTTCTGGTGCTGCTGCCGCTGATCTTCAGCGGGCGGCTTTCCGACGGCGCGTCCGTGCGGTGCGCGGCGCTGGCCTTCGTGTGCTTCTGCCTGCTGGCCTCCGCGATCTATATTCTGAATGACCTCTGCGACCGTGAGGCCGACCGCCGGCATCCGCGTAAGCGTGTGCGCCCGCTGGCGAGCGGCGCGGTACTGCCAGCGCAGGCGGTGACGATGGTGCTCCTGCTGCTTGCCGGGCTTGTAGGCCTTGCCGTGTGGATGCGGCTTCCCGGCGGTGCATGGCTGTGCCTCGGCGCCTATTTCCTTTTGAATCTTGCCTACAGCATGGAGCTGAAAAACATTCCGGTGCTGGACGTTGCGGTTCTGGCCGGCGGCTATCTGCTGCGTGTACAATTTGGGGCGGAGGTCATCGGCGTGCCGGTTTCAAGCTGGCTTTACCTGACCGTGCTGTTTTTCTCCTTTTATTTCGGCTTCGGCAAGCGCCGGGGCGAGCTGCGGCAGGGAAGCGCCTCGCGCCGTGTGCTGGAATTCTACTCCGCCGTCTTTCTCGACCGGGCGATGCAGCTTTGTATGACGCTGGCGTTGGTGTTTTATTCTCTCTGGAGCGCCGGCGCAGGGATGGCCGGACAGCGGATGCTCTGGACGGTACCGCTGGCGGTGTGCATCTGCCTGAAATACAGCCGCGTGGCCGAAGCGGATGCCGACGGCGACCCCGTGGAGGTGCTGCTGCATGACCGGGCGCTATTGTGGATGGCGGCGGCATTTGCCGCGCTGGTGCTGGTGCTGCTATATCTCTGAGTGACGTTGCGTAATGCGGCAGGGGTACTGCCCCGAGCCGTCGCCGGAGATCAGGCGGTACAGATGCACCAGATAGCGCCATGTGTGCTTGTCGACGTGCCCGTCGGCGGGCAGGCCCGCGCGCCTTTGAAGCCAGATGATGGCCTGCGTGGTCGCCGCATCGTGTTTTCCGGTCACGACGATGGCGGGCAGGCCGAGATAAAACCGGTCGAGCGCGACCAGAAGCGCCTGCACAATATAAATATGGATATTTTCTTCTCCGCTGCGGATCACCTGCTCAGGCTGTAGGACGATTTGCAGCGGCTCTGCTTTTCCCCCGGTGACAAGGGCGCTGCGGTAGAGGAGAACGAGTGTATCCCATGTGGCAAAATCAACCTCGCCCGTTACGGGAAGACCGTTTTTACGTTGGAATTCCGACACCGCGCCCCGCGTTTCCTCGCCATAAATGCCGTCCGGAATAAGCCGGGTCCGGTAGGATGTGCCCGGAAGGACGCGGCGCAGCATGATCTGAAGCGATTGGACGGGACTGGCGCTCAGGGGTACGACCGGGATCATAGCATAGCCCTCCTGTCAAAGTCGGAATCGCCGTAGCGCAGCACCTGGCCGGGAAACTGTGTCAGGAAAGCGGTATCGGCGTTGGTGATTGTCTGCCCGTTGTCGATAATCAGCCCGGCCGGAACGGCGTCCTCCTGGGCCGAAACGGCTTGTTGGTTTTCTTTCGGCGGGACGAAGCGGTTGGTTTCAAAGGATGTGTTCCATTCTATCCCGGCCATCTGGTCGTAGAGAGCATCCCACGTGGCTTCGTTGACGATACCGTCCGGCGACAGCCCGGCAAACTGCTGAAAGGCCACAACTGCGGCTCGCGTCGCCGGGCCGAATACGCCGTCGATCGCGACGGCGGGGATGCTGCTGATGAATTCGCCGACGACGCTGAGCATATATTGCAGCGTCCGGACGCTCTC
>CAKUMR010000153.1 GCA_934667865.1 uncultured Oscillospiraceae bacterium
AGCGTGTGCGGCGTAATATCCTTGTCGATCTGCGCGGTCTGCTGATAGTGCTTGATGATCTTCCAGAAGCCCTGACGCGTCATACGGTCGCCGCTGAGATTGACGAAGAGCGCCTCCTCAGCCGGGTCGGACACCATTTTCGGGCGGATGTCCGTCAGATAAGCGCTCAGCGCCTTGACCGCGGCCGGATAGATGGGAATGATGCGGAATTTGTCATGCCCCTCGCACTTGACAAAGCCGCCCGCCAGACTGACATCGGAAACGTTCAGCGCGATCATCTCGCTCACGCGCATCCCGGTGGCGTAGAGCAGCTCCAGCATGGCCTTGTCGCGATAGCCCTTGACGTCCACGCATTTCGGCTGCTCGAGAAGCAGCTCGACCTCTCTGCCGGTCAGGATCTGCGGGAGCTTCTTCTCCGCCTTGGGCTGCGGAATGTTATGTACGGGGTTTTCCGACATCAGGCTGGTATCCACACAGAAGCGATAGAAGCTCTTGAGCGAGGCAATGGAGCGCGAGATCGTGGCGGGGGATTTCCCGGCGTTGATCAGATGCTGCACATAGCGGCAGATGCACTCGCGGTCGCAGGCATCGATGGGAAGCTCTTCCACATCCTGAAGATAGGCGCTGAACTGCCGGATGTCACGCATGTAAGAGGCCACCGTGTTCGCGGATGCGTGCTTCATATTCAAAAGATAGCTTTCATACGCTGACACAAGGTTGACCATCTGACACTTTCCTTCTCATTTCATCATTGGAATCAAGGGCGCAATAAAATAAGGGAACAGCAGATACTGCGCCGCAAACAGCAGGGGCATCGCCATACTGAAACAGAACCGGCGGAAAAGGGGCGCACGGCAGGAAAACTGCCAGAGCGCGAGCACCGCAAACAGAAGCAGCCGCGGCAGCAAAAGCCGGCAGGCAAGCCACAGTCCCGGAATCCCCCACGCCCGCCAGCAGACACAGGTGCAGAACACGGCGGACATCGCTTCAAAGAACCCGGCGCCAAGGAGCGCAGGCCGCAGCGGGCGAAAACACGCGGCGAAAAGCACGCCGGAAAGGACAGCCGCCGGAAGCAGCATCCGTTCCGCGCTGCCGGACTCAGCGAGGGAAGCAGGATCAAAAGCCCATGCAGGTATCGGGACGCTGCCGCTTGCCAGAAAAAGACCGCAAAGAGCGCCGGCAAAGAAAGTCAGCATAAAAAATATGCCGCTCAAATCGCCGGCAGTTCGGGGCTTCTCAGCACGGGCAGCGGCGCTCATTGTGCCGGCCGACCGCATAAATCAATATCTTGTGGCAGAAACGGAACAAGGTCACAATTTATGCCAAAAATATTATTTCTACCAACTTTTCTCTCTCTGTGTTTGATACTATACTCTAAAATCCCGCAGATTTCAATACTATTTTGTGATTTTTCAAATTTTTGTCTATTATGCACATATTTTATGTTAACGTTATTATGTAAACTGCGAAACCATGCGGCATCCGAAGCCGGCGCGCCTCCCGATCCTTCGCAACATCTTGTAGTTTTCATTTGCCGAGCCCCTCCAAATCTTGTGTTTGACGCGTTTTGCAAGTTATCCTGCAATTTATCATTTTCAATTCCGTCTCTTTTGGCTCTTTGTGGAATCAGACAAATTTTCTTTTTTTCTTCCGCATACTGCCGATGATGCTTCCCGCCGCACCCCCGGCGAGAATGCTCAGCAGGATCGGAAGGACATCCCCATAGCCCACGCCAAAAAAGAGCAGATTGCCGAGCAGCAGCGCTGCCGCATAGATCGCCGCACCAATCAGCCCCCGCAGCAGCTTTCGCTCCTGTGCCCGCGCCGCAAGGATCGCACAGGCTGCAAGGCTGACCACACCAACAATGATCGATGCAAGCAGGCCGGTCTTTTCTTCCGGGATGGCGCCGCCCTCCATCAGTGCAGCGATGATCCCCGCCAGCGCGAAGGTCAGTGTCAGCATCCCGAGGATCAGGAACGCCAGTCCCCTGCCCCTGCGCTTTGTAACGGTAGTTCCCTTTTTCTTCATTTCCGTTTCCCCTCCTTTTGGTACAGCTTATGCGGCCCCTTCCCGCACCATTCCTGCGATTTGTCTGCTGCATCACTCACGTATTTTTCCTCCGGCGAAAAAAGTCCTTGATTTTTTCAGGAAATATGGTATAATAAGTTTCGCTATGGAGGCTTAGCTCAGCTGGTTAGAGCGCCTGCTTCACACGCAGGAGGTCGATGGTTCGAGTCCATTAGTCTCCACCAGAAAGAAAGACACGCCGGAGCGTGTCTTTTCCTTTTCCTGTTGCCTTTTTCAGAAATCTGATTCACACAAAGTGGCATTTTTTATATGGTGCATAAAAAATCGGCAAGTCTTTTCTTAGACTTGTCGATTTTTATATCGTTTGCAGCGTTGGGCGTTGTCAGATTTCGCTGTGCGTGCGGCCGGGGTGCTCTGCGTTGTTCTCTGCGATCCGCGCGGCAAAGCCGAGCCTTTGCTGTCTGCGGCGAAGCTGCTCGGTATATTTCCCGGTGCAGGCGACAAATATGCAGTACACATAGGGCATCCCAAGATTGGTTTCTAGCAGGGAGTTGACCAGCAGCGTGTGGAGCTTCTCCCCTACCGTCGCAAATCCCGCACTGCGAATACCGCCGAGCAGCAGCCCGGCTTCCCAGCCGAACTGCACGAGAATTCCGATCGCAAGCAACCACAGAAGCGGCATCCGCGCCGTTTTCTCCCTCTGCCGCAGATTATAGACGATCGCGCCCAGATAGCCAATAAAGAGGATCAGCGCCATATAGCCGTGGTATGCGCCGGTTGTGCGCTGAATGACGATCTGCGCCGCATCCGGCGCGAGGGTCTGCGTGATCAGCGGGCAGCAGAACCACCAGCTCAGGATCAGCAACGACCATTCCAGCAGATGCTCGTCCATGGAAAGCCACAGCCAGATCCACGTAAAATTCGTAAACCCGTAGCTCATGGACATCCACAGCAGCACCCAGAAAAGGCTGTAGCCCTCGGTGATGCTGCGCGAATGGCAGACAAGGTGGAAGATGCCATAGTCAACGAGCATATAGACGACACCCATCACCAGCCCGACGAGAACGGTCATATATTTCTTCCGCATCAGAAGCAGCAGAAGAAACACCAGCAGGAACGCGGTGTCCAGCCAGATATACATCGGCGCAAATTGCCGCCGGGCGATCAACTCTGTCATTTCTAATTCTCCTTCCGGCGTATCGCCTGCCGTTCAGGAACGGCAGGTTCTTTTCCGAATCAACAGAAGAATGGCAAGCAGCTCGAAGGATACGAGCGCCGTTCCCAGCCAGAAATAGAGCAGGCTGGTGTCTGCCGTTTTGGGGACATCCGGATCGGGGTCAGGCTTCGGGTCCGGGTCGGGATTGGGCTTCGGGTCCGGATCGGGATCGGGTTCCGGCTTGCGCGTGTCCAGCGTATTTGTAATGTGGAATCCGTCCACGGTCGTCGTATAGCCCACGACGGCATCCTCCGCTACCGTGTAGACGATTCGCTTCCTTCAGGCTGAACTGTGCAATTTCTCCGTTGATGAACAGCGGCAGATTCTCCCAGACGTAGCTCCAGCCGTTGGCGGCGTTCAGCACCTGTGTATAGGCTGGGCCGCTGAGCTTCACGCCGTTGCAGTAAAGCTCGACCATGATCTCCGCCTGCTGTGCCTCCGGGGTCGCACCCCAGTCGGCCTCCGCGCGGACCGTCGTCAGAAGATGGGACTGGTTGAAAACGGTCAGCCGCGCCGTGCAGGCGCCGCTCGCCACGCCGGTGAGATCGGTGAGCGCCTCTCCCTGCGCGGTGCGCGCCGTGAGCTTCGTCACCTCGCCGTGCGCATTGAGCGTAAATTCGATCTCTGCCGCACCCGTGTAGCCGGTGGGCATGGTTTCCCGCAGGGTATAGCTCCCCGCAGGAAGCTCCAGATAGACATTGCCGTTGGCATCCGTCGTCACAGCGCCGTCCTCGACCAGCTGCGTATAGCCCTCGCTGTGTACGTCGGAGGAATATTCGGCCGTGCCGGGCTTCTGATAGAGCTTCAGCACCTCTGCCGGCCGCTCCGCCGCGCGCAGGGTGAAGG
>CAKUMR010000154.1 GCA_934667865.1 uncultured Oscillospiraceae bacterium
TCGGTGCGGACGTACTCCGAGAAGATCTTCGCGTACTGCGGGATCTGGGAAAGGGAGATCGTTTCCACGCACTTCTTGGCCAGCGCCTTCAGGAAATCCTGCTGCACCTCCGTGCGGCGGATGTCGGCCGTGGCGTAGCCGTAGCGGTAGCGGCAGAGCTGGATGGCGTGCGCGCCGTCGAGGGTCTGCCAGCCCTTTTGCAGGTGGATATACAGATCCTGCGTCGGGTCGTCATAGTTCATATTCATCGGCACTTCGACGTAAACGCCGCCGACCATATCGACGATCTTCTCAAAGGCTTCCAGATCAACGAGGACATAGCCGTCCGTCCAGATGCCGAAGGTGTTGCCGATCTTGTCGCGCAGGGCCTGGATGCCCTTCTCGCCCATACCGGCCGAGCCGTAGACGGAGTTGATCTTGGGCAGGTAGTAGTTGCCGTAGATATAGGTGTCGCGCGGGATGCTCATCAGCGAAACGGTGTTCGCCCCCGTGTCCAGATTGGCCACGATGATGGTATCCGTCCGGCCGCCGTCGCCGTCCGTGCCGCAGATGAGGATGTTGAACACGCCGTCGTCCGTGTTCGCGACGGTGTCGCCGTTGTCCTCCTGCGGGATGCTTGCCGAATTGGAGTCCGTGCCGACCTGCGTCCGATGGTTGCGGTTGCCGGAGTTCGGCGCGACTGCCGCGCTGCTGTAGAGGATGGACAGGCACATCACGCTCACGCCCAGAAAGACGCAGATCGAACAGGTCAGCAGGATCAGGCCCTTCGTTCTGCCGGTCAGACCGCCGGACTTTTTACTGCCGGAAGCCGGATTCTGCCGGGCGGCGGGACGCGGATTCTGCCGGGCGGCGGGACGCGGATTCTGCGCTTCCTGCCGGCGCTGCGGCGCAGCGTCGCGGCGTCTGCGGCTGCTGTTGCCGAAAATCTTCATTTCTCTTTTGTCCTTTCTTCAAAGAAGTCCAAAGCGGCCTGGGAATTCGGGTCGATGCTCCTGCCGCGCTCACGAAGCTGCGCGATGGACATCTTCAATCCGAGAACCATGGCTGCGTCCAGACTGGTTTCCGCAGCCTCGCGCAGCTTTTCCACACCGGGAAAATCGCGGTTCGGCTCCATATAGTCCGCCAGATAGATGATCTTTTCCAGAGTCGTCATGTCCGCGCGGCCGGTCGTATGCCACCGGATCGCCTCGCAGACCTCCTCGCTTTCTCCGAACACCCGCGCCGCGACCGCCGCGCCGGTTTTCGCGTGAAGGAGCTTTCCGTTCTTTCCCTCGAAATCACTGTACAGCATACCACATTCTTCGCACAATTTCAACTGTTCCTGCGGCAGAAGCGCCTTTGTCACGTCGTGCAGGATCCCCGCGCGGCGCGCGGCATCCGGGTCCGCGCCGAAGCGCCCGGCCAGTGCTTCCGCCGTCCGGCTGCATCCCTGCGCGTGCGGCACGCGCTTTGCCTTGTGCAGGCTCAGGCTGACCCGCGACAATTCTTCAAAGGGAAGATTTTTCAGATCATGGCCGACATAGTACAGTCTGCGCCGGCAGATCTCCTCGTATACCATGGGCGCAAGATAGTCTCTGCCGCAGCCGAAGGCCAGCATAGCGCGGACGGAGGTGGAGGAATAAGGCAAGAAGGCGTTTTCCAGCCAGACGACCCTTGCGCCGAAGCGCTCGCGCAGCCTGCGTGCCTGCTCCTCCAGCGCCGTGCGGTCGTCCTCCTCACGGTGCGCGACGACGAGCGTCGCCTCCTTCGCAATGACCTCCGGGCTGTACCACTTCTCAAAGGAAAAGAACATATCCGTCCCCATCAGCAGGAGCAGCTCGTCGGCGGGATAGCGGCCGCGCAGCGCAAGGAGGGTGTCGGCTGTGTAGCTCTTTCCCTCGCGGCGCAGCTCCATATCGCTGACGCGGCACTTCGGAATATCGACGCAGGCCAGCTCCGTCAGCACGAAGCGCAGCTCCGCGTCCGGCGAATTGGCGCTGAGCGCCTTGTGCGGCGGGTCGCCCGCGGGGATGACCAGCAGTTCGTCCAGATTCAGTTTTTCCTGAAACTCCCGCAGCGCCAGCAGATGTCCCAGATGCGGCGGATTGAAGCTGCCGCCGAAAATGCCGATTCTTGCCATAATTTCTTACTTCTTTCCGCTCCGGCGGTCAATGGCCGCCTGAATTGCAGCCTGACGGAAATACTCATTGCGCTTTTCGCGCATCTCCTTCGCCTGACGGCGGCGCTCCTGCGCGCCGCGGCGAACAGGATTCTCCGCCTTTTTCTTTAGCTGGCGGGCAGCGCGCGCCGCCTCCTGCGTCTTCTTTTCCGATTTCTTATAAATGACAAATTTGGAACCGACCGTCTGGATGCCCTCCGCGCCGAGCGCGGCACAGAGCTCGTCGGACGCCTCACGCGCACTGAGAAGCGCGGCCTCCAGCACGCGGCCCTTGACCAGCTCACGTGCAGTGAGTTGCGTTTTTGCCTCGGCGATGACCTGCTCGGTAATGCCGCCCTTGCCGACCATCAGGGTCGTTTCCAGGGTATTTGCCTGCGCGCGCAGCTCGGCGCGCTGTTTACTCGTCAACATCCCATTGCCCCTTTCTGATTTTCTCCGCCAGCAGCCGCAGGGCTCTGGCGCGGTGGGAGATCTCATTTTTCTTTTCTGCGGGCATCTGCGCAAAGGTGCAGCCCGCCTCCGGGATATAAAAGACCGGGTCATAGCCGAAGCCGTTCTCCCCCTGCGGCGCCCGCAGGATCTCGCCCGGGCATTCGCCGCGCGCAATGATTCTCCTGCCGTCTGGCAGCAGGAGCGTGATCACGCTGACAAAATGCGCCTGACGGTTCTCTTTCTCTTCCATATTACGCAGCAGAAGCTCCAGCCGCGCACGATCCGACTTGTAGTCTTCGCCGCCGTAGCGCGCGGAGTGGACGCCCGGCGCGCCGCCGAGCGCATCGACCACCAGGCCGGAATCGTCCGCCACCGTGGCAAAGCCGCAGGCATCAAGCGTCGCCTTTGCCTTGATGTAGGAGTTTTCCTCAAACGTCGTTCCGTTTTCGTCCGGCTCAATATGCAAGCCGGCATCTCTCTGGGAGCAGACCTCAAAGCCCAGTTCCCCAAGAATCGCGCGCAGCTCCTCGATCTTGTGCGCGTTATTGCTTGCAACGACCAGCTTCATCACAGCGCCCCCAGGCAGCGGCGCTGCATCTGCGTCAGCACGGCGTTTCCCTTGCGGCACAGCGCAATCAGCCTGCGCTGCTCCTCCGGCGTGAAGGGCCGTCCCTCGCCCGTCGCCTGCAATTCGATGATGTCGCCCTCGGCGGTCATCACGCAGTTGAGGTCGACCATCGCACGGGAATCCTCCTCGTAGCACAGGTCGAGCAGCGCCTCGTTGCGAACAATGCCGGCGGAAATGCCGGAAACGTAGGTCCGCAGCGGCATCTGCGCGATCTTTCCCTGCTCCATCAGTCTGCGGCAGGCCAGCGCCAATGCGATAAAGCCGCCCGTGACGGAGGCCGTGCGTGTGCCGCCGTCGCCCTGCAAAACATCGCAGTCAATGGTGATCGTGCGCTGTCCCAGCGCCTCCAGATCGGTCGCGCTGCGCAGGCTCCGCCCGATCAGCCGCTGAATTTCTGCGCTGCGGCCGGAGAGCTTCAGCTTGGCAATATCGCGCTTGCTGCGCTCGCGGTTCGCTCTGGGCAGCATGGAATACTCCGCCGTCACCCAGCCGCCGCTCGTCACATGCGGGGGGACGCGCTCCTCAACGGACGCGTTGCAGAGCACCATGGTGTCTCCGACCTCGATCAGACAGCTTCCCTCGGCAAACTTGGAAAAGCCGAGCGTTACCTTGGTTTTCCGCATCTCGTCTGCAGCACGTCCGTCAATCCTCATAGCAGCGCCTCCACGAACGCACGGGCTTCAAAGGGCATCAGGTCGTCCATTTGTTCGCCGACGCCGATAAATTTCACGGGGATTTGCAGCGCGTCCGCGACGGCAATCACGATGCCGCCCTTCGCCGTGCCGTCAAGCTT
>CAKUMR010000155.1 GCA_934667865.1 uncultured Oscillospiraceae bacterium
CGTGCTGGGGCCGAAGCGTCTCATCGGCGCGTGGGTGCTGGAGACCTTCGGCTTCCGGATGGTCATGACGTGGTGGTCGGCCATTTTTGCGACTGTCGTGGTCGTGTTCCCGCTGATGTACCGCACCGTGCGCGGCGCGTTTGAGTCCTTTGACGAAACGCTGGCCTACGCCGGACGCACCCTCGGCCTGTCGAACACCTATATCTTCTGGCACATCCGGATGCCCTGCTGCCGGCAGGGCGTGCTGGCCGGCACGGTGCTGGCCTTTGCGCGCGCGTTGGGCGAATACGGCGCAACCTCCATGATCGCCGGCTACACGCCCGGCAAGACCGCGACCGTCGCCACCACGGTGTATCAGCTCTGGCAGATCAACAACGACGCGCTTGCGCTCAAATGGGTGCTGATCAATATCGCCATTTCCGCGGTGATCCTGCTGATCGTGAATATGCTGGAAAAGAAAAATCTTCTGGCTGCCGGACGCAGAAGGAGGGGAGCCGCATGAGCCTTCTGGTCGATATTGAAAAGAAGCTGGGCGCTTTTACCCTGCACGCGCAGTTTGAAACCCCCGGCGGGATCATGGCGCTGCTCGGCGCCTCCGGCAGCGGCAAGAGCGTCACGCTCAAGTGCATCGCCGGGATCATGACGCCGGACCGCGGCCGCATCGTGCTGGACGGCAAAACACTCTTTGACAGCGAAGCGCGCGTCAACCTGACCCCGCAGCAGCGGCGGGTCGGGTACCTCTTTCAGCAGTATGCGCTGTTTCCGAACATTACCGTCACGCAGAATATCCTCTGCGGCGTTCGCTCCGGTGCGAAGGCCGAACGCCGCCGGAAAGTGCAGGACAGCCTGCACCGCTTCCGTCTGGAAGGACTGGAGAAAAAATATCCCGCGCAGCTCTCCGGCGGCCAGCAGCAGCGCGTCGCGCTGGCGCGGATTCTGGTTTCCGAGCCGCAGGCCATTCTGCTCGACGAGCCGTTTTCCGCGCTGGACAGCTTCCTGAAATGGAATCTGGAGCTGGAGCTGTCCGATCTTCTGTCGGATTTTCATAACCCCATTCTCTGGGTCAGTCACGATCTCGGCGAATGCTACCGCAACTGCCAGACCGTCTGCGTCATGGAAAACGGGCAGTCCGGCGCCATTCTGGATATGAAGGAGCTGGCGCACCATCCCACCACACAGGGCGCGGCGCGCCTGACCGGCTGCCGGAATTTTCTGCCCGCGCGCGCCTGCGCCGGCGGCGTGGCGCTGGAGGGCTGGAACATCGTGCTGCCGCTGGAGGCTCCGACGCAGCGTGTGACCATCGCCATTCCGGATGAGGCCGTCGCCATCGGCAGCGGCCCGCACGAGGCGCAGGTGCTTCGGGTCATCTCCGACCTGAATTCCACCGTGCTGCTGCTCCGGCCCGCCGGAACTGCCGATGCGCCGTTCCTGCGCGCCGTCGCGGCAAAGGACGCGCCGGTGCAGCCGGGCCGGACGGTCTGCTTCTCCCTGCAAACCGGCAGCTGCCTGTGCTATCCGTCTTCCCAATGACCCCGATAAAGCGGCAATCGCCTGCGGCTTTCAGCAAAGCCGCAGGCGGTTCTTATTTTTCCCTGCCGGGAAATCCGTTCAGAAGCCGTTCCAGCTCCTGCGCGGCAAGGCTCAGGGGCTGCCCCGTGCGCTTGACGGCGCAGATCTCGCGCGCAGGCAGGGGCGCGGTCAGCCGCAGCACGTGCAGCTCCGGCGCATTTTGCAGAAAATCCTCGGGCACAAAGCCGATGCCCAGTCCCGCCTCGACCAGAGGGAGGATCTGATCCGCCGTCGCAGCCTCGATGTCCGGGAAGAAGCGCAGGCCGTGCGCGGCAAAGTAGCCAGCGTAGAGCTGATAGGACGTGCTCTGCGTGCCGAGCGACACAATGGGATGGCGCAGCAGCTCCTCCGGCGTGACCGGCCTGCCGCAAAGCTCCGGGAAGCCCGCGCAGACGGCGCGCTCCCGCACGCTCCGCAGGGCATGGATGCTGAGGCCGTCCTCCGGCGTCAGGGGCGTCGTGACGACCGCGATGTCCACGAGGCCGCTTTTCAGCGCCTCGATCGCCTGCGGCGTGGTGTGGTTGCTGATTTTCAGGGTGATGTCCGGATGCAGGCGGCGAAATTCCTGCAAAACCGGCAGCAGCATACTGCGCAGGGCGATCTCGCTGGCCGCGATCGTTACCGAGCCGCGGCGCAGCTCGCGCAGCTCCTGCAATTCCGTTTCGCCGCGCTCGATCTGCTGGAAAGCGACGCGGATATGCGCAAACAGGCGCTCGCCCTCCGGCGTCAGCTTCATGCCGCGGTTCGTCCGCAGAAACAGCGCGCAGCCCAGCTCCGTTTCCAGATTTTTGATCGCGCGCGTCAGGTTCGGCTGGTTGTTCCGCAGCTCCGCCGCCGCCCGCGAAACGCTCCCGCAGGAGGCAACGTAATAGAAGATCCGGTAGTAGTCGTAGCTGATGTACATGGCAGGCTCCAATATATCAATTTCGAATTCCAAATATACAAAATAAATATTTTACATATAGCAACACTCTGATTATAATCAATCCGCATGAAAAATCAAGGGAGAAAAATAAAATGGAACTGATTTGCAGAATTATCATGATGGTCTGCTTTGATCTGGCCGCGCTGGCGCTGGTCGTGCGGCTGGTAAGGGGCGAAGGTGCACGCGGCGCGCGCTGTCTGTCTGCGTGTCTGGCGCTGGGCTTCCTCTGCGGCGGCATTGCCCGCTGCCTGACGGACATGAATGTGCTGATTTCTCTGGAGGCCGCGGGCTTTTTGCTGTCTGACATCGCCTTCCTTCTGACCTTTCAGGACAAGAGAGCGGAGGTGACGGCATGAACCACGATCTAACGAGCGGCAAGCCCAGCCGCGTTTTGTGGCAGTTCTGCCTGCCGCTGTTCGGAAGCATCATTTTCCAGCAGCTTTATAACATCGCCGACAGCTTCGTCGCGGGCAAATTCATCGGCGACAACGCCCTCGCCGCCGTCGGCAACAGCTACGAGATCACGCTGATCTTCATCGCCTTCGCCTTCGGCTGCAACATCGGCGCGTCCGTCCTGACGGCGCAGCTCTTCGGTGCGAAGAAGTATGGTGAGATGAAAACCGCCGTGCTGACCTCGCTGATCGCAAGCTGCGTGACCTGCGCACTTCTGATGGCCGTCGGTATGCTTTTCTGTGACGGCCTGCTGCGTCTGATCAAGACGCCGGAGGAGGTCTTTGCGGACTCCAAGCTCTATCTGGACATTTACATCTACGGTCTGCCCGCCGTATTCCTTTATAACGTGGCGACCGGCATTTTCTCCGCGCTTGGCGACTCCAGAACGCCCTTCCTCTTCCTCGTCTGCTCCTCTCTGTCGAACATCGCGGTGGATATTCTCTTTGTCACCGCCTTTCGGATGGGTGTTGCAGGCGTCGCGTGGGCGACCTTCCTCTGTCAGAGCGTGAGCTGCGTGCTGGCGCTGGTATTTTTGCTTCTGCGTTTCCGCAAGATCGAGTCGACCGGGAAAATCCGCGTGTTTTCCTGGCAGCTTCTGCGGCGCTTCGCCGTCGTGGCGATCCCGAGCATTTTGCAGCAGAGCTTCATCTCCGTCGGCAACATCGTGATCCAGAGCGTCATCAACGGCTTCGGCACGGCCGTCATGGCGGGCTACTCCGCCGCCGTCAAGCTCAATAACATGGTCGTCACCTCGCTGACGACGCTGGGCAACGGCATCTCCAATTTCACCGCGCAGAACCTCGGCGCAGGTAAGCACGAGCGCATCCATCAGGGCTTCAAGGCCGGACTCAAGCTCGTGTGGCTGATTTGCATCCCGATCGTCATTCTGTATTTCGTTGCCGGGCGCTGGCTGGTCTATCTCTTCCTCGACAGCCCGACCGGCGAAGCCATGGACACCGGCGTGATGTTCCTGCGCATCCTCGCGCCGTTCTATTTCGTCGTGTCGGCCAAGCTCGTCTCCGACGGCGTGCTGCGCGGTGCGGGCCGGATGGG
>CAKUMR010000156.1 GCA_934667865.1 uncultured Oscillospiraceae bacterium
GCAGAAATCGGCGCCGGCAGTCTTCTGAGCCTACAGCCTTCCGGCCTGACTCTCTGCGCAACGCGCGAACAGATTCTCTGCGTTCAATCTCACATCCGCGACAGTGGCTTTTATGCCTACCGCCTTTCTCAGAAGGAGCGTATTGTCGCCATCACACTGATGCTGCTGTCTTCGCAGCAGTCGGTGACCGTCACGCAGATCTGCGATAAGCTCTATGTCAGCCGCGCAACCGTTTTGAATGATATGGAGTGCACGCGCGAATTCTTCCAGCAGTATAACGTACAAATTCAGAATATCCGCGGTTACCGTTTGGCTGTAAGTGAGCACGAGCGGCGCAGCATTGTGCTCGCCGCCGTATTCCCGCATCTGGGTGGCTGGAGTTTGCTTGGCGGCAGTTCAAACATGATCGGAAGTCTCCTGGAGGAGTCCTTCGGCCTGTCCACCCTTCTCGGTCAGACGGTGTCCGTTTTGCAGGATACGGAAAAGCAATATGCCATAACAGTCAACGATGCCGAGTTCAAACAGGCGGTGCTTGCAGTCGCGCTGACTCTGCGCCGTATCCTGGATGGCCAGATTCTCACACAGTATTCGCCGGAGCGTACCTTTGCGGCCAATTCGTCCGTGCAGCGCATCGCGCGCAGTGTGCTTCAGGCGCTCGCACCCGCCATTGACGTCGGTGAAGCCGAGATCACTGACCTTGCACAGCGGTTGTATGACTGCCGCTTTGATAAACTGCAAAATTTTGAGCATTCAATCGACATCCATTTATATTTGGAAATCCACCGTTTTCTCGGTGACGTGGAGAGCGACCTGCAATGCAGTCTGACGGAGGACCAGCAGCTCCTTATCATGCTGACGCGTCATATCCAGGGAATACAGAATCGTTATTGCAGCAGCGGTGATCTGCAGCAGTTTGAACAGGCTCTCGTTTCGGAATACCGTTCCTGCTACGACGCAGTCATGCGTCATATCAGCAGAATTGAAAATTTCCTCGGACATGCTTGCAGCTACAGTGAGGTCTGTTCCATCCTGCTGCACATTATTTCCGCCATGGAGCGGCAAAACCGTGTCAGCGTCCGACCACGCGTGTGCGTGGTCTGCCACATCGGCATAGGCACAGCGCACTTCCTCGCCGAGCGGCTGAAAGAGACATTCAACCTTGAAATTGCCGGGGTGACCTCCATCCACAGCCTTCGTGATGCCTTACAGGAAGAAGAATTTGATCTGCTCATCAGCACCGTGCCGCTCAAGATCAACGGCTATCACTGCGTACACATATCGCCAAGCCTTGCCGATTCGGATATTCTGGCATTGCAGGCAGCTCTGGCGCAGGTTCGCAAAGTACTGCGCGAGCAGCGCAAGCCACTGCCGCACATGGCCGCTCCCTGCCTGACCGGAACAGTCCTCCCGGAGCATGTTGTTCTGAACGTGCCGTGCAGTGACTGGCGCGATGCCGTGCACATCTGCGGGGCGCCGCTTCTGGCTGAGGGTGCGATTCACCCGGAGTACCTCGAGGCCGTCATTCGTTCAGTACAGAGCAACGGTCCGTATTTTGTATTTTCGCCGCATATTGCGCTCGCACATGCTGCTCCCATGGATGGCGTCGAACGGTTCTGCTGCAGCATTTACCGCCCGGAAAAGCCCGTTGCGTTTCACCATCCGACCAACGACCCGGTTAAGCTGCTTGTGCTGATTGGCATTACTAATGTCAAAGCGCAAATCGGTAAAATATCCGCACTGATGAATCTATTGGCAAACAATGCCCTGCTTGAGCGTCTGCTTACAGCGCAGGACGCAAAAGAAATCGCCGCCATTCTGAATGGCAACATCTGAAGGAGGACAAATCATGTCAAATTCCGCATACTTTTTCCTGCCGAACGTTTCACTGTTCGGCGCAGGCTGTCTGACTGAGATCGGCGCACAGGCCGTCCGTCTTGGGGTAAAAAAGCTTCTGCTGGTCACAGACCGTTTCCTCGCAGGAACTGACGGCGCTGCACGCATCCTTCAGTATCTCCGGGAGAGCGGCGTCGAACTGGAAGTTTTTGACGGCGTCGAACCGAATCCCACCCTGCAAAGCGTCAACGCCGCTTTTGATCTGTACCAAAAAAACGGATGCGACGGTGTCATCAGTCTCGGCGGCGGTTCCAGCCACGATTGCGGCAAAGCCGTGTGCATTCTTGCAACCAATCCCTCCCCGCTGGAGCAATATGTTGGCGTCGATCTGTTCAAATACCGCAGCGCACCCATGATCGCCGTAAATACCACTGCCGGCACCGCAAGCGAGATCACCAACTGCTTTATCATTACTGATACCGCCACGAATACCAAGCTGATTTTTGAAGGCGCAAACGCTCTGACGGACGTTGCCGTCAATGATCCGGAACTGATGCTCACACTCCCAAAGAGCCTGACCGCCGCAACGGGCATGGACGCATTAACGCATGCGGTGGAGTGCTACGTTTCCACCTTCTCTTTTAAGCTGACCAACGATCTGGCTGTGCTTGCCGTGCGCTACATCTTTGAAAACCTTGTGTGTGCCGTTGAGCAGCCTGACGATCTGGAGGCACGTGAGAACATGACCTACGGTGAATATATCGCTGGCATGGCTTTCGGTAGCGGCGGAGTAGGGCTGGTACACGCCATTGCACATCAGCTCGGCGGTCTGTATAATCTCCCCCACGGTCTGTGCAACGCCATTCTGCTGCCTCATGTGATTCGCTTCAATAAGCGTGCGTGCGCTCAGCGTTATGCTGATCTGCTCCGTGTCATTGAGCCGGAAACGACGCTTTCCGCTGAGGCCGGGGCTGACGCGCTGGCCGACCGCATCACAGCGCTTTCCACACGGATTGGAACCGCGATACCGCTTCGCGAGCTGGGTGTGCTGCGTGAGGATTTCCCCCTGCTTGCAAAAAAAGCGCTTGAGGACTCGTGCAGCAGCACAAATCCCGTTTCCGCGCTTCCAGAAGAAATCATCGGCATCTTGGAAGCCGCCTACTGAGAAAGGAGCGCCCCCAATGCTTTACAAAGGAACTCCCGTCTGCGCAGGCTATGCGCGCGGCAGCGTCTACCAATACCGTCCTTTTATCTGTGAGGTGGAGGAATCCAGTATCACGGATGCAGAGATCTCTTCGGCGCTCTCGCGCTGGCAGCAGATTCGCATTGACGCCGCCGCAGAACTGGAAGAAATTCGACAGCGGCTTTCCGTGCATGATGCGGAAAAGGCCAGGGTTTTTTCTGCGCACATTGAAATTCTGAATGACGAAGCTATCGCTGAGGAGATTGAGGCTGCTATTTCTGAGGAAAATGCGGCGCTGGATTGGGCGATTGCAACCGTATTTGAGCGTTTTATCCACATTCTATCCAAAACCGCCGACCCTTTGATTCGCGAACGGACGGCCGATTTGCAAGACGTTAAGCTGCGGCTGCTGCGGCTGGAACGCGGCATCCCGGAGCGCAATCTTTCGGCGCTTTCCGGGCCGGTCGTCGTCGTTGCGCACGATCTGCTTCCCTCAGATACGGCAACCATTGACAGAGATAACGTTCTTGCCATTCTGACCGAAACCGGCGGTCCGACGTCGCATACCGCAATCATCGCAAGAAGCTATGCGATCCCTGCGATTCTGGGTCTTGACGAGATTTCATCGCACCTTGCAGACGGCGAAACCGTTCTTGTTGACGCCGTATGCGGAACTGTGCTTTCTGATCCGACAGAGGAGGCACTGGAGGCGTTCTCCCATTTGCAGCACGACTATCTGCAAAAGCAGCAGAGCGACGCCGCCTATCTTGCCCATCCCTGTGCAACCGCCGACGGCACCCGCATCAGCATCGGCATGAATGTCGGCGCACTGAATGACGCCGAGCGGGAGCTCGTCCCCTGCTGTGATTTTGCCGGGCTCTTCCGCACAGAATTCCTCTATATGGATGCGGCACATTTGCCAACTGAGGAAGAACAATACCGCGCCTACCGAGCCACTCTTGAGGCCTTTGCAGGCAAGCC
>CAKUMR010000157.1 GCA_934667865.1 uncultured Oscillospiraceae bacterium
GCTCTATGAGGTCATGTCCGGCTATCTGCGCGGCTTCGGCATCTCCCTGACGCCGGCGCTTCTGACCATGCTCGGCGTGTGCGGCATCCGTATCGCGTGGATCAAGCTGGTCTTCCCGCACAGCAGGACCTTCCGGACGATCATGACGGCCTATCCAATCAGCCTGGCGGTGACGGCGCTGCTGGTGCTCATTGCGCTGCTGTGCTGCCATCCGGCAAGACGCCTTGCAAAAAAGAGAGATCAGAAATTGCCCGCGCAAGAAGCGTAAATAGGAATATAATAGCCGCCCCGGAAAGTCTGGCTTTCCGGGGCGGTTTTGTCTGTTAAAGTGCTCCTTGGCTTCCGCCTGTCAATCCCATAAGGACGAAAAATGGATGCGGTAGAATTCTGCCATCTCGGTCCCTTCGTCCGTAAGATGATCTCTGATATAATTTGCGGTTTCCTTCTGCTTTGCTGGATCGATTTCGGCATATCTGTGGATGATGAGATTGCCCAGCGCTTCCTCCCGCAGGATTTCGCTGTATACATCGGCAATGTGCTCGCATTGAGATACGGGAACATCGTGCTCACTCTCCCAGGAGTGTCCTTTCCCTCGTGTCATGCCGTCCGTCGAGTCAAGAGAATAAATGTACCCCGGCCGCCCCTTGTAGAGGACCTCCAGCTGGTTCGGAAAGCGCTCAAGATAGTGCTGCCTGCCATCCGCACCGATGCCCATGGTGACAAAGTTCTCCGCCCGGCTTCTGCAGCAGACCAGAGCATAGCATCTGTCCTCGCTGAAATATGCAACGAATTTGCCGGTAGAATGGGATTTTGAATTTGCCTTGATCGTGTGCAGCCCGGAAATGCAGGAACCGTGATAGATCATAATATCCCTCCCAAGAATCTGCGTTGTCTGCGCAGCCAAACGTCCACCGTAATTTGTTCGGAATTACGGTGGACGTTTCCATGTACATGATTGCCCGGCTTTTCGGCTGCCTTTTCAGCCCTCAGCCAGAAACTTCATGAAGTTCTCTTTATTTTCCTTCGCCGTTGTGGTGGGTCTGCCAAGATCCTCTCTGGCGCCGATGGAGGATTTGACCTCGATCAGGCGCAGCCCCTTGCCGGACTTTGCCTCTGCCAGCGCCTGATCCAGCTGTTCAAAGGAGTCTGCGCAGACCGCCTCGGGATAACCGCAGCCCTTTGCGATCTGCACAAGGTCGATCTTTCCTGCGACGGTCGGTTGACCGCCGACAGTTTCATGGGCGCCGTTGTTGATAACGATATGCACCACATTCTCCGGCGCATTGGCGCCCAGCAGTGCCATGCTGCCCATGTGCATCAGCACCGCACCGTCGCCGTCAATGATCCAGACCTTTTTCTCCGGCCTTTGCAGCGCGATCCCCAGCGCGATGGAGGAGCTGTGCCCCATGGAGCCGACTGTGAGGAAATCGTAGCTGTGGGGCTGACCGTTGGCCTCCCTGATCTCAAACAGCTCGCGGCTTGCCTTGCCGGTGGTGGAAATGATCACGTCTTTCCCCGTCACCGCGGTGATATGCCGGATGATATCTTCCCGGAGCATACTGTAATTGTTTGCATACCTGACTTTTCCGTCAAATTCCAGCGCGCCCTTGCGGACGACAAAGGCGACCTGCTTTCCGGTCGCCAGTTTTTTCCGGAATTCTGCCATGACCGCTTCCAACTGCTCGTCGGTGGTGTCCTTGCCGAGCGCGAAATTGGCGATGTCCATATCGTCCAGCAGAGTTCTGGTTACTTCGCCCTGATAGATATGCTGCGGCTCGTCATGCACGCCCGGCTCACCCCGCCAGCCCACGACAAAAATGCAGGGAATGCCGTAGACCTTGTCATTGAGCAGCGATGCCACCGGGTTAATGACATTGCCCTCACCGGAATTCTGCATATAAACCACCGGGACCTTACCCGTGGCCAGATGATAGCCGGCGGCCAGCGCAGTGCAGTTGCCCTCATTTGCCGCAATGATATGATGCTGCGGGTCAATGCCGTATCTGCTCATCAGATAGTTGCACAGGGCCTTCAGCTGGGAATCGGGTACGCCGGTAAAGAAATCTGCGCCCAGAAGTTCAACAAAGCGCTCTACCTTCATGCTTTTACGATCCTTTCATACATATTTCTCAGGACATCGCCGCTCAGGGCGACCGGGTTGTTTTTCAGGCGCACGGGGTTCACGGACGCGGCAAGCAGTGCGATCTCCTTTTCCCTGTCCCCGGAACGGGGGCGGTCGAGCTCCAGCTCCTCCAGCAGTGCGCGGAACCGGCGCACTGCCTTATCGGCGGTTTCGCTCCCCAGCGCCTGCGCGATCTGGGACAGAATGTCTTTCAGATACGCCTGTCCCCGGCCGTCAATGCAGTCCTCAATGTGGGTATTCATATATTCCCAGACCTCGGGCAGGCAGACTGCCACCGCATGGCCGTGGGGCAGCCCGTACAGCGAGGTGAGCTTGTAGCTCATGGCGTGGGCCGCGGTCGTCTGGGTGATGTTGATGGCCCGCCCGGCGAAGTTTGCCGCAAGCAGGATGCTTTCCGCCGCAGCGCTGCTGTTATCCCGGAGATAGGGTTTATAGTTTTCCAGAATCATCTGGACGGCAGCCCTGGAATATTCCCTGCTCTCCGCCGTGGAGTTGACCGACCACCAGGCTTCGATGCCCTGACACAGAGCGTCCAGCATGGTGCATTTTTTCTGATACACGGGCAGGTTTTTCAGCACGGAAGGCTCTAAAATCGCGTGATCCGAAATGATGCTCGGATGGTTGACCGACTGCTTTGCTCCCTGGTAATAGATCACCGCGAAGCGGGTGGATTCGCTCCCCGTTCCGGCAGTGGTGGGCAGCGCGATCAGCGGAATCCCGGTGTCAGAACATTCCTGTTCCAGATAGCTTTTGCCGGGCTCCATCCGGCAGTAGAGCTTAATGCACTTTCCGACGTCCATGGCGCTGCCGCCGCCCACGGCAAGGACGGCGTCGCAGTGCTCGCGGTTGAATACCTCCACTCCCTTACACACATCCTCGTACAGGGGGTTGGGGCCGAAATCGCTGAATTCAACGAGCTCCACATCCATGGATTCTATAAATTCGCGGATATTCAGATGCCGGAACGAGCTGCCGCAGACCAGAAGCGCTTTTTTGATGCCTGCGCCGTGAAGGATCTCCGGCAGCTTTTTGTAAGAATCAAAGCCGCTGTAAATTTGCTGCCCCACGGTCATTCCTCCGGGATCAGCCGAATGATCTCCTTAATGGGCATACACAGCTGCTCATCGGCTTCCTTGGCCCGGTGATTCTCCAGAATCAGTCTGGCCGCATTCTGCATCGCAGGGAAGCCGCTTCGCGTAAGCTGGTTTGCGTAGATGATCACATTGGCGCCCCGCGCCTTGAATTCCGCTTCCGTAACGGCGTTGAAGGAGGTGGGAACCAGCACGATGGGGGTCGCTTGATTCTTCTCCCGGAACTTTTCGATGAATTCAAAGATCTCCGCCGGGTCTTTTCTGCGGCTGTGGATCATGATGGCATCCGCACCGGCCTGCACAAAGGCAAAAGCGCGGGCGAGCGCATCTTCCATCCCCCGCTCGAGGATAAGGCTTTCGATACGGGCGCAGATCATAAAATCTTTGGTCTTCTGCGCCGCCTTGCCGGCGCGGATCTTCGCGCAGAAGTTTTCGATGGAGTCCTGCGTCTGCTTGACCTCCGTGCCGAAAAGGGAGTTTTTCTTCAGACCGGTCTTGTCTTCAATGATGACCATGGAAACGCCCATACGCTCCAGCGTGCGGACGGTGTAGACAAAGTGCTCGGTCAGTCCGCCGGTGTCGCCGTCAAAGATGATGGGCTTGGTGGTGACCTCCATGATGTCGTCGATCGTGCGGAAGCGGGAGGTCATGTCCACCAACTCGATGTCGGGCTTGCCCTTCGCGGTGCTGTCACAGAGGGAGCTGACCCACATGGCGTCGAACTGGTAGGTCTTGCCGTCCTGCAAGACGGTGGTTTTTT
>CAKUMR010000158.1 GCA_934667865.1 uncultured Oscillospiraceae bacterium
GCTGTCAGGGCTGGACGAAATCACCTGCCGCGCGATGATGGGAGAATACATTCTCTATTATCGCGGCAAAGTCGCCGGCGGGATTTACGACGACCGTCTGCTGCTGAAGCCGACCACGGCAGCACTCGCCCGGATGCCCGCCGCCAGATATGAGCAGCCCTACGAGGGCGCAAAGGAAATGCTGCTGGTCGAGGAAATCGACAACAGGGACTTTCTGACGGAGCTTTTCAAAGCGATGTACGACGAGCTTCCCGCGCCCAGACCGAAAAAGAAAAAATGACCGGCAGCCTTCCTTCTGCCGAAGAAACGCATAGGCCGCCGGCCGGTTTTCAAACGAAAACCGGCCGGCGGCCTATGC
Organism: uncultured Oscillospiraceae bacterium; assembly: GCA_934667865.1. The sequence continues at coordinate 359 of CAKUMR010000158.1, forward strand.
GCAAGCAGTTTTATTTGCCTCAGCTGTTTTTTCTTCCAATGATCGCTTCGCGGATCACTGCGATCCGTGAAGCGTGGATAAACTCAGCTCCCCTGCCAGAATGCTGCACTTCTCATAGTACTTCCGGTAATTTGTCCCGGTCAGGTCGTTTTCTTTTCTGGCAAGGTAGACCCATTCGGCGTACTCCTTCAGGAAAAACAGCTTCATCGTGCGCTGGTATTCCTCCCACGAGATGTTTTTCTCCCGGAGCAGACGGTCATAGTAATACCGGAGTGCGAATTCCCTGTCCGCCTGCGTCATCTGAAAGAAAAAGTCCGTTCCCTCCTCGCCGAAGGCAAGCAGGCGCGCAAGGGCGCAGGGATAGGGCAGAATCCCGCCGTATTCCCAGTCGAGGATCACCGCCCGCACCCCATTGACCAGCACGTTGAAGGGCAGAAGATCGTCGTTGCAGAGCGTCCGCGGCACGCGCGCGGCCTCCGCCAGATAGGCGCGATAGGCCTCCGCGAGGTCGTCCATATAGGGAAGCCAGCGCTGCTCCGAGGCAAATTTCTTCTCAAATGTCCAGCCCACGCCGGCCTGCGCCGTGCTCTCCCAGAAATCCCGCTGCAAGGCGATCAGGGCATCCAGCGCCCGCTGCCAGTGGCTGCGGCTGCTCTGGCTCAGCGTTTTCCCGGCGAAGAATTCCATCAGCAGGTAGTTCTGCCCCTCGTGCGCGGCAAGCCCGTAAACCTCCGGCGTGCCGGGCGCGCCGTGCGGGAAGAAGGTCTGCCACACCTCCCGCTCCTGCGGAGAGATCTTTTTCAGCACAACTGGTCCCGCATCCGTTTCGAGCTTCCAGACGTCATACGGGCTGCCGTCCTCTTCGCTGCAAAACTGCGCCGCCGACCGGATGGGACGGTCAAACTTCATTTCCCGCAGAATGTTCTGCATTTCCGATAAATCCACAAGATTCCCTCCCGAATGAGCAATTCTCAGCCCGATTGTAGCAGAAGCTGTCCGCCGTTGTCAAATGCAAAAAAGGAAGCAGTAAAACTGCTTCCTTTTTGCTATTTCTCGATCATGCCGCGCCTGACCTGCTCCTCCCGCGCGCGGAAGATGCGCGGGAAACGCGAAAAGATCACGATGCTTGTGATAATGCCCGCCACGAGATCGGCAATGCCCTCGGACAGGTACACGCCCTTGAAGCCCAGAAAATGCGTCAGCGCAAAGCACAGCGGGATCAGGATGACGACCTTGCGGTTCACTGCAAGCAGGAGAGCCTCCGTCCCCTGTCCCAGGGCGATATTGATATTTTGCAGCGTCATCTGCACGAAAAACATGATAGAGCCCATTAAAAACAGCGGCGTATACTGCTTCACGATCGCCGTGACCGTATCGCTGGCGGAGAACAGGCGCGCGTAGATCTGCGGCACCGCGAGCGACACCGACCAGACCGCCGCCGCAAACAGGAAGGCAATCACCGTCACGTAGCGGATGCCCTTTTTCAGTCGGTCCGTGCTGCCGCGGCCGTAGTTATAGCTGACGAAGGGCTGCATCCCATTGCCGAGGCCGTTGAGCGGCAGGGAGATCAGCTGCAAGGCGCTGAGCATGACCGTGAGCGCAGCGGTGTAATCCTTGTTGCCGCCCGTGGCGCAGTTGAGATTGATGTTGAACACGACCTGAATGGCACATTCCGTCAGCGTCATGACAAAGGGCGTGACGCCGAGGGACACAATACTCCAGACCCGCGCAAGGCGGAAGCCCATCTCCCGCACGCGGAGGCGGAACAGGCTCTTGCGGGAGAAGAAAAAGCAGAGGATGCAGACGCAGGAAATCAGCTGGGAAAGGATTGTCGCAAGACTGGAGCCCTGCACGCCCATGCCGAAGGTGAAAATAAAGATCGGGTCGAGCGCAATATTCGTGACCGCGCCGACCAGGACGGAGCCCATGGCGAGGAAGGAATGGCCCTGCGTCAGGATGAAGGGATTCAGGCCCTGCGCCAGCATGACGAAGATCGTGCCGCAGGCATAGATTTTCAGATAGGAAACCGCGAATTCCACCGCGCTCGGCGGACAGCCGAAGGCCACGACGATGGGCCGCGCGAGGAAAAAGGTCAGCGCGCCGATCGCGACTCCAAGCGAGAACAGCAGCAAAAACGAGGTGTTGAAGATGCGGTTGGCCTCCGCGCGGTTCCCCTCGCCCATCTTGATGCCGGCGCGCGGCGAACCGCCGAGGCCGACGAGATTGGCAAAAGCCTGAATGATCAGGGTAATGGGCAGGACGATGCCCAGCGCCGCCAGCGCGTCCATGCCGGAGTCTTCGATCTTGGCGACATACATTCTGTCTACAATATTATATAGGAAGGTAATGAGCTGGGCGATCACCGCCGGTATGGTAAGGCGGAACACCAGCGGAAGGATCTTTCCGCTTTCCAGTTCCTGCGTCATGTCTCTTTTCTGCATTTTGAAAACCCTGCTGCCCTTACCTGCCGTAGATGCAGGCATAATTTCATATAAGTTAATTATAGCACGCACACCTCTGTTTTGCAAGGCTTCCTGCAAAACAGCGCAGGCCGAATATTCACAATTTGTTCATAAAATGTCCCGGTTCTGTTCACATGATTTCATATAATTATAGATGTTCTAAAAATAAACTTTCTAATTATCGGAGGTTTGCAATGTCGGAGTGGAATTTCACGGCGTCGAAGCTGTTCTGCAACGCCAATAAACTCATCGAGGCCTATCAGACGGTGCTCCAGCCACTGTGCAAGGAGCTGGGAATGCCGCCGATGGCCGTGGACATTCTGATGTTCTTTGCCAACAACCCGGACAGCAGCACGTCCAAGGATCTCTGTCAGTGCCGCGGGCTGAAGCCGGGGATCGTTTCCGTCCATATCGACCGACTGGTAAATGAAGGGCTGCTGCGGCGGCAGGCCGTTCCCGGCGACCGGCGGAAGCAGCAGCTCGTCTGCACGGAGGCCGCGCAGCCCATCATTGAAAAGGGCCGGGCGCTGCAAATGGACTTTGCCGTGCAAATTCTCACCGGACTGAGTGAAGAAGATATTGAAGCGTTCCGCAGAACGCTTGCCGTGCTGGGCGGCAACATTGAACGGATCCAGAAGTGCGGGATCTGAGATCGGAGGAATTTATGCTGAAACTTTTGAAAAACATGCGCCGCAGAGAAGCGCTGATGGCGCTTTTGTGTCTGGTATTCGTTGTGGTGCAGGTCTATTTTGATCTGCGTCTGCCGGACTACATGACCGAGCTGACCATGCTGATCAAAACCTCCGGCGGCACGTCGGACATTCTGAGCGTTGGTCTGAAAATGCTGGGCTGCACCGCCGTGAGCGCCGCGCTCGCCGTCGTGTGCGGCTTCCTCGCCGCAAAGACGGCCTCCGGCTTCAGCTTCACCGTCCGGGAGAAGCTGTTCCACCACGTCATGGACGTCGGCAGCGAGGAAATGCAGGATTTCTCCGTGCCGAGCCTGATCACCAGAACGACCAACGACATCACACAGATCCAGATGATCGTCGCCATGGGCCTGCAAATGCTCATCAAGGCGCCGATCATGGCGGTCTGGGCTGTCATCAAAATTCTGGGCAAGAGCTGGGAGCTCTCGGCCGTCACAGCCGGCTTTGTCGTGGTGCTCTGCAC
>CAKUMR010000159.1 GCA_934667865.1 uncultured Oscillospiraceae bacterium
AGGAGGTGCGGCGGCACTTCCCCGGCAAGGTCTTTGCGTCGGTCATTCCGCGCAACGTCCGTCTGGCCGAGGCGCCCAGCCACGGTCTGCCCGTCACAATTTATGACCGGTCGAGCCGCGGCGCGGCGGCCTATCTCGCCGTCGCAGAGGAAATCCGCAGAAACGAGGGAGCATTATGAGTACGAAACAACGCGGTCTGGGCCGCGGACTCGGTGCGCTGATCGACGATTTCTCCGCCGATGCCGGCTCGCAGGAGATCACCCGCCTGCCGCTTCAGAAGGTCGAGCCGAATCCCGATCAGCCCCGTCGCCGTTTCGACGAAACGGAATTGCAGGCGCTGGCCGATTCCATCACGGAGCACGGCATTTTGCAGCCGCTCGCCGTCCGCGCGATGGACGGCGGTTACTACCAAATCATCGCGGGTGAACGCCGCTGGCGCGCCGCGCGTCTGGCGGGCCTGAAGGAGGTTCCGGTCGTCGTCGTCGAGGCAGACGACAAGACCGTCATGGAGCTGGCGCTGATCGAGAACCTGCAGCGGCAGGATTTGAATCCCATGGAAGAGGCCGAGGGCTACCGTGTCCTGACCGAGCAGTACGGTCTGACGCAGGAGGAAGCCGCCGCGCGCGTCGGAAAGTCCCGTCCCGCAGTGGCAAATGCGCTGAGACTGCTGTTGCTGCCGCAGGAGGTGCGCGATCTGGTCGAGGAGGGCGAGCTGTCTGCGGGTCATGCCCGCGCGGTGCTGAGTCTTCCGACGCAGGCCAGGCAGAATGCCGCCGCCCAGCGGATCCTTGCGCTGCGCCTGTCCGTCCGGCAGGCCGAAGCGATGTGCAAGCGCATGGCCGCCGAGGAAAAAAAGCCGGAACCTCCGAAGCAGCCGGCCGTCAATTATGTAGCAGAATGTGAAAAGGCTCTGACGCGCCGCCTCGACCGCAAGGTGCGCATCGTCAACGGAAAGCGCAAGGGCCGTTTCGAGCTGGAATTTTACGGTCAGGACGACCTGCAGCGACTGTATGAGGCGCTGCTGGCACTCGACCCCTCGGAGGGAACCCATGGAGAATGAAAACAAGCCGCAGCAGGACGGGCAGAAGCCCGAGTCTGCTCCGCTGTCGGCAAAGAAAAAGCGTGCGCTGCTGGAATATCTGGCCATTTTGTGCGCGGGCGCCTTTCTGATCGTTGCGCTGTCGCTGGGCATCAAGCTGATCTCCGTGCAGAACGACATGGAGGCCGCCGACCGGGGCGCGCGCGAGAATATTGCTGCGTTACAGGATAATTTGGATAAAGAAGCCGCCAAGAACAAGGAACTGAGTGAGGAGCTGTCCACCGCGAAATCCGCCGCGGAACTGGCGCAGGCCGCCCTGCAGGAGGCGAACGCCTCCCTCGATTCGTTGAGGGAGGAAAACGCCGAATTAAAGGAGCAGGCCAAGACCGCGCAGGAGGCCGGGCGCCGCGCTCAGGCGACGGAGCTTCTGCTACAGGCGCATACCGCGCTCTACGAGGGAAGCTGGGCGGAATTTGCGAAAAACATGCGGGCGCTGGAGGAATGCGCCGACGCGCTGTCGGAGCGCTCGGCGGAGCAGTACGAAGCGCTGAAAGCCTATTTATCGTAATCTAAAGTCAGAGGTGACTGAAAATGTTGGATATCAAACGAATCAAAGACAATCCCGATGCGGTCAAGGCCGGTCTGCGGGCCAAGGAAGTTGACTGCGACGCACAGGTCGATCGAATCCTTGAGCTGGACGCAAAGCGCCGTGCGCTGATTCTCGACACCGAAACTGCAAAGGCCGAGCAGAACCGCGTTTCCAAGGAGATTCCCCTGCGCAAGAAGGCCGGCGAGGACTGCGGTCCCATCTTCCAGCGCATGGCGGAGCTGAAGGCGAGCATTGCCGAGGACGCAAAGGAGCTGACGGATGTCGAGGCGGAGTACCGCACGCTGATGCTGTCGCTGCCGAACCTCCCCGACCCCGACCTCAAGCCCGGCGGCAAGGAGAACAACGAGCCGCTGCGCTACTACGGCGAGCCGCATCATTTTGATTTTGAGCCGAAGCACCATGTCGATCTGTGCACCGATCTGGGTCTGATCGACTACGAGCGCGGCACGCGGCTGGCCGGCTCCGGCTTCTGGATCTACCGCGGCCTCGGCGCGCGGCTGGAGTGGGCGCTGCTGAACTACTTCATCGACACGCATCTTGCCGACGGCTATGAGATGGTCATCCTGCCGCATATGCTGGAGTACCAGTGCGGCGAAACGGCCGGTCAGTTCCCGAAGTTCGCCGACGAGGTCTATAAGATCGAAAACCCGACGGACGACCGGATGCACTTCATGCTCCCCACGGCGGAAACTGCGCTGGCTTCCCTGCACCGCGGCGAGATCCTGAACGAATCTGACCTGCCGCACAAGCTGTTCGCCTACACGCCCTGCTTCCGCCGGGAGGCCGGCTCCCACCGCGCCGACGAGCGCGGTATGGTACGCGGCCATCAGTTCAACAAGGTGGAGATGTTCCAGTACACCCTGCCGGAGAAGTCCGACGAGGCCTTTGAGGAGCTGGTCACGAAGGCCGAGAATCTCGTCAAGGGTCTGGGCTTCCACTTCCGCACGGTCAAGCTGGCGGCGGGCGACTGCTCGGCGTCCATGGCCCGTACCTACGACATCGAAATTCAGATTCCGTCCATGAACGGCTACAAGGAGGTTTCCTCCGTATCCAATGCCCGCGATTATCAGGCGCGCCGCGGCAACATCCGCTTCCGCCGCGAAGCCACGGGCAAGACGGAATTCGTCCACACGCTCAACGGCTCCGGCCTTGCGACCTCGCGCATCTTCCCGGCCATGGTCGAGCAGAACCAGCGCGCCGACGGCTCGGTCGTCGTGCCGGAGGTCCTGCGCAAGTACCTCGGCGGTCTGGAAGTCATCGAAAAGCTCTGAGAAAGGCGGGAAATCTATGGCAAAGGATAAGAAAAAGGGCGGTTTCTGGAAGGAATTCCGGGAGTTCGCCATCAAGGGCAATATGTTCGACATGGCCGTCGGCGTCATCATCGGCGGTGCGTTCCAGTCCCTCGTTAAATCCCTGACCGATAATATTCTCATGCCCATCGTGTCCGTGTTCATCGGCGGTCTGAGCTTCTCGGAGTGGAAGCTCGCACTGGGCGAAAAGATTGTCGATGGTGAAGCCGTAACGAATTACCTCTGCTTCGGCGACTTTATCTCCGCGCTGATTAACTTCATCATTATGGCCTTTGTCATCTTCCTGATTGTCAAAACCATGAACCGCCTGCGCGACGCAGGCAAGAAGAAGGAGCCGGAAAAGGAGCCCGAGCCGCCCAAGCCCAGCAACGAAGAGGTGCTCCTCACCGAGATCCGCGATCTGTTAAAGAAGGACTGATTCCCATGAAAAAACGCCTTCCTGCACTTGTGCTGGCGCTGCTTCTGCTGCTGGCCGGCTGCACGGCCGCACCGGAGGCGGATTATATGGCGCCGGTACGCGCCTACTGTCTGGCATTGCAGGACAACGATTTCTCCCGGCTACAGCAGGCCATGCCGGCAGCCGTCCTGAGCAGCGACGGCCTCGATGCCGGAGAGCTGGACGAGCTGCGCGCACCCTTCCTCACGGATGCCGCAGAGCATATCACCATCCGCGCCGACGCGGTCAAGACGACGGACTTCACACCGAAGGAATGTGCCGCGCTGCAAGCTTATCTGCTTGAGGAATATGTTTGCAGGCTGGATATTGACACGGCGAAGCTCTTAAAGCTGCACCTGTGCTTCGGTGGAGACATGGAAGGCGAGCTGACGCTCCCGGCCGTGGTTTACCGCGCGAATTCCCGCTGGTATGTGGAGTTCAGCCCGCAGGCCGCCGCGATCAAGAAATAAAAGGAACAGGCTGTCAAAAACCGTCTGGCCGAAAGTTTCGGAGGGAAGAAAAGAGTGAAAGGAAACCGTCAGGGTTTCCTTTCGCGTTCAATCACCCGCCGCAGCGACCAAAATT
>CAKUMR010000160.1 GCA_934667865.1 uncultured Oscillospiraceae bacterium
TTGACCCAGGTCTGCAAATAGACCTTCGTACCCATGAAGCGCTCGCAGTCCTCGCGGGCGGCGGTGCTGATTCTCTTGAGCATCGCACCGTTTTTGCCGATGATGATCCCCTTGTGGCTCGCCTTTTCGCAGTAAATAGTCGCATCCACGTCCACGACGCCGTTGTCGCGCTCGGAAAATTTTGTGATCTCCACGGCCGTGCCGTGCGGAATTTCGCGTTCCAGATTCCACAGGAGCTTTTCGCGGATGATCTCCGCGATCACCTGACGCTCCGGCTGGTCGGAAACGGCGTCCTCCGGGAAATAGAAGGGACTTTCCGCCGCGTACTTCTCGCACTCGGCCAGCAGCTCATCTATGCCCTCCTTATATTTTGCGGAAATGGGAATGACCGCATCGAAATTGAACTTCTGCGCATAGGCCGCCATCACGGCAAGCAGGCTCTCCTTTTCCACGGTGTCGATCTTGTTGATGACAAGGATCGCGGGCGCGCCGGTGGCGGCAATCTGTGCGATGAGTGCTTCCTCCTGCGCACCGACATTGGCAATGGGATCGACAAGGAGCAGCACGACATCCACGTCCGCGACGGACTCCTTGACGACGTCGACCATGTAGTCGCCCAGCCGGGTGCGCGGCTTATGGAAGCCCGGCGTGTCGATGAACACGAACTGAGTGTCGCCCCTCGTCACGATGCCGCAGATGCGGTTGCGGGTGGTCTGGGGCTTATTGGAAACAATGGCGATCTTCTCGCCCACCAGACGGTTGATGAGGGTGGATTTTCCCACATTCGGCCGTCCGGCGATGGTGATCATGGCTGATTTCGTTTTCATACGTTTTCTCCTAAGTAAAACTCAAAATACAGGATGTCCTCCACCTTGTCCGCGTGTCCGTCGTGGATTTCACCCACGATGCCGCCCATTTTGCGATAAAATGCCTGCGCAGGGAGATTATGACAGCTGCATCCGCAGAAGAATTTCGACAGTCCGCGCTCGCGGCACACCTGCCGCAGCTGTGCAAACACCCGGCTGCCCAGCCCCATGCGCCGGTACTCCGGCAGAAAATAGAGGGAGTTCAGGCAGAGGACGAAGTCACGATAGGTCCCGTAGCCGCAGGGGCCGTAGTAAAAGTAGCCGACGCACTGTTCCCCGTCCCATGCAAGGAAAACATCATTCTCCGGATCGGAAATGCGCTGCACGTCCCGTGCGGAATGGCGCGCATAATCATAATGGTCGATCATTTCGTCGGGGTAAATGCCGCGGTAGGTCGTCGCCCAGACCTTCCGGCGGGTTTCGGTCAGTGTGCGGGCATCGGAAGCTGCCGCGCGGCGGAATTCCACATTCATCTTTGCAGTCCCAGCTCCGCCGCGATGATCTCCTCGCGCGTGCGCATCTGGCGCTTCTGCTCGCCCTCGTCCATGTGGTCGTAGCCCAGCAGATGCAGAATGGAATGGATGGTCAGATAGCCGATCTCGCGGCGCGTCGTATTGCCGAAGCGCTTTGCCTGATCTCTGGCACGCTCCAGAGAGATCGCCATATCCCCCAGTGGCAGCAGGCCGGTCTGGGGGTCGATGTCCTCGCTGACGTCCTCCGGAAAGGCGCCGGGCGTAAACTGGAACATCGGGAAGGACAGCACATCCGTCGCACTGTCGATATTGCGCGTTGCGTTGTTGATTGCGCGGATTCCCTCGTCGTCCGTCACAAGGACATTGATCTCGCAGGGAACGTTCACACCCTCCGCGGCCAGCGCCGCCGTGATGCAGCGGTGCAGATGCACCGTCAGAGCCGGATTTTTATCTCTGCGGTTAGTATAGCGCACGATGATCTGATGCTTCATTTCTCGTACTTCTTTCTGTAAACTTTTTTCTGCGCGGGCAGCTGCTTTTTCTCTCCCGTTTCATAGGCTGCGATGATGCGCTGCACCAGCGCATGGCGCACAACGTCGCTGGCCGTCAGACGGCAGATCGCAATGTCCGGGATGTTTTCCAGAATCCGCACCGCGTCCTTCAGGCCGCTGACCTTGTCGCCCGGCAGGTCGATCTGGGTCACGTCGCCCGTGATGACGATCTTGGAGCCGAAGCCCAGACGTGTCAGGAACATCTTCATCTGCTCGCGCGTGGTGTTTTGCGCCTCGTCGAGGATGATAAAACTGTCGTCGAGCGTGCGGCCGCGCATATAGGCAAGCGGCGCGACCTCGATATTCCCGCGTTCAAGATACTTCTGATAGGTTTCCGCGCCCAGCATATCGTAAAGCGCATCGTACAGCGGGCGCAGATAGGGGTCGACCTTATTCTGAAGGTCGCCGGGCAGGAAGCCCAGCCGCTCCCCCGCCTCCACCGCCGGGCGCGTCAGGATGATGCGGTTGACCGTCTTTTCGCGGAAGGCCGCGACCGCGGCGGCGACGGCAAGATAGGTCTTGCCGGTGCCGGCAGGGCCGACGCCGATCGTGATGGTGTTTTTCTGGATCGCCTTCATATAGCGCTGCTGTCCGAGGGTCTTGGCCTTGACCGGCCGGCCCTTGGCGGTGATGCAGACGACGTCCTTGGCCATCTCGGAGATCTTATCGTCATTCCCGCTGGACACAAGGTCGATCAGGTAGCGGACCTTCTGCTCGTCTATGACCTCGCCCTTTGCGGCGAGGGTCAGCAGGCCCTCAATGGCGCGCGCGCCCTTATCCACGGCCTCCTCGTCCTCGCCGGTGAGCTTCAGCTCCGTTCCGCGGTTGGTAATCTTCACGCCGTAGGTCTGCTCGATGCGCTTGATATTTTCATCGAAGGAGCCGAACACATTGATGATCTGCTCGATGCGTTCGGCATTGATGCTTCTTTCGTTCATTGTTTTTCTCCTTTGTAGAGTTCCTCCGCCGGGACGAGCCGCGCGATCATCTCGCGGCAGGCGCTCTCCGCATGCAGGATATACAGGCCGTCCGCGTGCAGGACGGAATCCGTCGTCTGCTGGATTTCCCCCACGGCCATGGCCTGCTTCGTCACCCGCCGCCACGCCGCGCACAGCAAGACTTCCGCCTCCGCGCGGCCGATTTCGCGCGCCGTCAGGCGGTATTCCCGGTAGGTTGCCGTTTCCAGCCGGAGCGGCAGGTCATACCCTCCTGGCAGCGGCAATCGTTTCTCATTTATCATTTTATCACAATCAGTCACCGGAATTCCACTGTTTCCTGATAAATTTATTCTTTTTCTTCCGACGATCAGCGTTTTCTGCGTCCATTCGCGCCCGGTGTACTGCTTGACATAGGCCGTATCCGGCGTCACGACCGTCCCGGCGTGCCACGTCCGGGCGTAAATTTCCGCGTTGGCGCAGACCGCGCGCACCCGCAGGCCGTAGTCCTCATAGCCGGAAACCAAAAGCTGCCCGGCCGTGACCGTCTGCCCCACCTTGCACAGCTTCATTCCCTCCAGCACGGAGATCTCTGTCAGCACGCCGTCGCGCGCAGCGACAATGTTTGCCACGCGGTAGGGCGGCTGTTCGGATTTCGGCGTGCTGCGCTCCGTCACCAGCACGTGCAGCACGCCGCCGCTGCGGTTGGCTGCCAGCCACGAAAGCTGCGGCAGGCGGTTGAGCATCCGGTGCTTGGTGAGCTCGGAGTCGATGTCTGCGCTCCACGTGCCGAAGCGAATGCCCTCTTCCTCCAACGCGCGCAGGACTTCCTCCTCGTGCAGCGTCTGTGTTCCCTGCACGTCCACGACCCAGACGAATTTCTGGGAAAAATAGGTTGCGAACAACGCAAGCAGCAGCCCGAACACCAGCACCGGGCGCTTCCGCAGGCCGTCGTAGCGCTGACGCAGGCCGTAGGTGTGCAGGACCTGTGCATCGGCAAAGGTGCGCATCGCGCACCGGCGGATCGCCGTAAGGTCCTTTTCGTAGGCATAAAGCGTATAATGCAGCGCGTCCTCGCGGCACAGTCCCCAGAAGCGCAGATTTTTCTCCGAGAGAA
>CAKUMR010000161.1 GCA_934667865.1 uncultured Oscillospiraceae bacterium
GCCGTAGAGCGCAAAGGTCTTGCGCAGAATTTCCAGCATCCGTTCAAATTTCTGCTGCGGGGCGGGCAGCAGCTCCATAAAGCCGGAGAGCGTCCGCGGTTTCAGTTTTTCCATATCGTTTCTTCCTTATGCTTCCTGACTGAACAGCAGCTCGTCGAGGGTGTAATACCCCGGCGCGCGGCCCGCAAGCGCCTGCGCCGCACGCAGCGCGCCCGCCACAAAGATTTTCCGGCTGGCCGCCGTGTGGGTCAGCTTGAGGGTTTCATCCTCGCCGAAGAAATAGACGGTATGCTCGCCGGCAACCGTGCCGCCGCGCAGGGAAAACACGCCGATCTCCCCCTCCGTCCGTCTGCCGCACAGGCCCTCGCGGCCGTGCAGAACCGTCGCCTGCCCGTCCGGGTCCAGCTCCTGTAAAAGGAGCTTCGCCGTGCCGCTGGGCGCGTCCACCTTCTGGTTGTGGTGAATTTCGACGATCTCCTTATCCCATTCGGAGAGCACGGCGGCATAATCGCGCAGCATCCGCCGCAGGACGGCGATGCCAGTGCTGTAGTTCGCCGTCCAAATGACGGGAACCAGCTCTGCAAGCGCGCGAAGCTCTTCAAAATCCGGCTCGGTCAGCCCGGTCGTGCCGCTGAGCAGCGGCGTTTTCGTCCGGCGGACGTAGTCGGCAAGGTGCGGCAGCGCACCCACCCCGGAAAAATCCAGGCAGACGTCCGCCGCCGGCGCGGTTTCGTAGACCTCGGGGCAGGTCACATCGGCCTTGCCGACGACCGTCCAGCCTTTTTCCTCCGCCATTTCCTCGATGAGCTTGCCCATCTTTCCGTAGCCGCTGAGGAATACCTTCATTTATACGTCCTCCCTGACGGGCAAGCCAGCTTCGCGCATGATCGCGGCCAGCTTTGCGCGGTTCTCCGGCGCCATGGGATACATCGGCATCCGGTAGCTGCCCGCACGCAGACCCATGAGGTTCATCGCTTCCTTGACGGGGATGGGGTTGACCTCCATGAACAGAGCGTTGATGAGGTCAAGATAGCGAAGCTGCGTCCTGCGCGCCTGCTCCTCGCGCCCGTCAAAGTAGTCCATGACCATGTTGTGAACCTCGCGGGGCATGATATTCGCCCAGACGGAAATAACGCCCGACGCGCCGACCGACAGCAGCGGCACCGTGATGTCATCGTTGCCGGAGTACATCACAAAATCATCGGAGAGGTAGCGTGCGACCTTCATTGCATAGGACATATCGCCGCTGGCTTCCTTGATGCCCATGACGTTGGGATGCACGGACAGGCGGCGCACGACCTCCGGAGAGATTTTGCATCCGGTGCGTCCGGGAACGTTATAGAGAATGATGGGCGCAGAGGCCGCATCCGCCGACATCATGAAATGGCGGTACATTCCCTCTTCGTTCGTCTTGACATAATAGGGGCTGATGCACAGCAGCGCAGCCGCACCCATTTCGGAATAGATGACGCTCTTATGCTTCTGCATTTCGCTGGAATTCGAGCCGCTGCCCGCAATGACCGGCACACGCCCGGCCGCCTGCGTCAGCACGCAGTCCAGCGTCTTGATGTCCTCCTCCAGCGAGGTGGAGGCCGTTTCGCCCGTGGTGCCGAGCACCAGCAGCGCGTCGGTTTTATTCTCAATGTGCCAGTCCACCAGCTCGCGGAGCCGTACAAAGTCCGTCGAGCCGTCCTGATTGAACGGAGTGACCAGTGCCACGATGGAGCCTGTGATTCTCTGCATGATATTTCCTCCCTTTCGTGTGCTGAAAATCGGTTCTGCCGGAGGATTCCGGCAAATTTCCTTGTAAATCATAGCATTTCACGCAGGAAAATGCAAGTGTCCGGGGATATTTTGCACGCGGTGCGCGCAGGTTTTTCATTTTCCATGTGAATTGCGGGAAAATCGCGGCTTTTTCGCAAAAAATCTGTTGACAAACCGGAAATTCAAAGGTAAAATAATCAGGTCTGCGAATGCGGACGATCCTTGCTGCCGGCGCGACCGGCGGCCAAAAGTCCAGAAGGAGGTGCAAACAACAATGGCTAAGAATTCCGGTAAGTATGAGATCGTCTATATCATCGATCCCGCGAAGGGTGAAGAGGGTATTGCCGCTCTTGTGGAAAAGTTCAAGGCGATGGTTGAGGCGGAGGGTACTCTCACGGGTATCGAGGAATGGGGCAAGCGTCGGCTGGCCTATCCTATCAACGATCTGCCCGAGGGCTACTACGTGCTGATGAACTGCGAATGCAAGCCCGAGCTCCCCGCCGAGCTCGACCGTGTGTTCAAGATCACCGACGGCATCCTGCGTTCCATCATCGTCGCTGTCGAAGCGTAAGGAGGCTCGTTCATGCTGAACCATATTGTTCTCATGGGCCGTCTCACCCGTGACCCCGAACTGCGCCGGACCGGTTCCGGTGTGGCGGTGGCCACTTTCTCGCTGGCGGTTGACCGTGATTTCGGCAACAGTGCCACCGGCGAAAAGGAAACGGATTTCATTGACATCGTGGCATGGCGCAATACGGCTGAATTCGTCAGCAAGTATTTCACCAAGGGCCGCATGGCGGTGGTGTCCGGCCGGCTCCAGATCAGAAACTGGACCGACAAGGAAGGCAACAAGCGCCGCAGCGCCGAGGTCGTCGCCGACAATGTCTATTTCGGCGATTCCAAGCGCGACAATGCGGACGGCGGCTACGGCGGACAGGCACCTGCCTACGGCGGTTATTCCGCCCCGGCACAGCAGTCCGGCTACGCAGCGCCCAGCGCGCCGGCTCCCGCGTCCGACTTCTCCATGATCGAGGACGACGACAGCCAGCTCCCGTTCTGATTTGATTGCTTTTCCACATGAGTCTGAAAGAAGGAGGATTTCATCATGGCAAACGATAGAGTTCGCCCGCGTAAGCGCAAGAAGGTATGCAACTTCTGCGTCGAGAAGGCTACCAGCATTGATTTCAAGGATTCTGCAAAGCTCCGCCGTTACACGTCCGAGCGCGGCAAGATTCTGCCCCGCCGTACCACCGGCACCTGCGCAGCGCATCAGCGCCAGCTGACCATCGCCATCAAGCGCGCCCGTCAGATCGCTCTCCTGCCCTACGTTGCAGACTGATTTCAAAACAGCCGCCGCCCTGTGGAGCTCCACAGGGCGGTTTTTTCAACAACGCACCGGCACCGGAATTTCCGGCGCCGGTGCTGCTCTGTACACCGAACACGCTTTAATCCACGCGCAGGCACTGAAAGAGCTGTTCCCATTCTGCGGGCGAAACCCACGCATTTTTCATGCTCTTGGATTTATAAGAGCCCATAAAGCCGCCCGCGGGATCTATCGCCGTGCGAAGCCGGACGCAGAAGGGCACACAACGCTGTGGGATGATCGCGCCGCTTGAGAATTTAATTTTTTCGGAAGCGGATTGAATCTCGAAATGCTCGGAGCGAATTTTGTGGGAATCATTGTGAATATCGCGGCCCGTGAAGCCGCCGGGCGGCGGGTTGACCTCCATATTGAAAGAGCCGCCGGCATACTCGTCGCCCAGATCAAAGCTGTGCCCCAGCTCATGTGCCAGCAGGGGGCCGATGTCGTCGGTCCCGAGCAAGCAGATCTTTCCGTCGTCGAAGGACATGCCGGTATACGTGACACCATCCCTTACAAACGGCCCCGGCAGGAAGCCGAAAATGTACTCATAGTCCCCCCGATAGAGAAGCCCTGCAAGAATGTCATACGCCCTGTCGGCGGTCGCCGGCTTCCTGAGGTCATAGCCGCTCAGGTCGATCGGCTTCAGAACCTCCGCAGTGAAGGCACCGTCCGCAAGCGGGTAAACGTCGTTGAGATAGGCGGTAAGCGCCTCCCAGTCCGGCACAACGTCATACTTTCTCTCGGCTGGCTCCGCCTGAAGCAGCACAAACGCGGCGTGGATCGTGCGCGTTCTGGTAAAAAC
>CAKUMR010000162.1 GCA_934667865.1 uncultured Oscillospiraceae bacterium
GTCGCTCAATGGAGCACATATCATAGGCGGCAATGTCGCCGGAGGAGAGCATCCCGAAGAGCGTGCCGTCCTCGTTGCTGACGGGAATTGCTGCAATGGACGAGTCCGACGAGAGCACGGACCAGGCGCGGCTGACCGTTACGGCGGAGGACAGCGCAGGCGGCGTGTCGTAATCCAGGTCGCGGACCTGCGTGCGCATCGTTTTGATCCACGTCGGCGCGGTGAAGCCGAAGCGGTCAAGCACCAGCTGCGTTTCGTCGCTGACGTGGCCGAGACGCGCCGCGCGGTATTCGCGGTCGCCCAGCGCGTTGCGCAGCGCGGCATATGCCATCGCGGAAACGATGGAGTCGGTGTCAGGGTTTCTGTGCCCAGTGACGTATATCGTGTCCATATAGCCCCTCCTTGTGGTTCTTCTACCCATATCCTACCCATTTTTTCGGGAACTGTCAACTTTTTTCTGTGAAATGGAGAAAGAAAAAGGGATTGTACTTTCTTCGAATATTTGCTATAATAAAAAAACCTATGTGACGAGAGAAGGTTCGTATTGATGAAGCCAACACTGGTTGTGATGGCTGCCGGGATGGGCAGCCGATTTGGCGGGCTGAAGCAGATGACGCCCGTGGATCCGCAGGGGGACAGCATCCTCCATTTCTCGCTGTACGACGCGCATCGCGCAGGCTTCGGCAAGGTCGTTTTCATCATCAAAAAGGCCATTGAGGAGGATTTTAAGGAAAAGGTTTCCAAAAATCTGGACAAATATTTCGAGGTCGCCTATGTGGAGCAGGAGCTCGACCGCCTGCCTGCGGGCTTTTCCGTCCCTGAGGGGCGGCAGAAGCCGTGGGGGACGGCGCACGCCGTGCTGTGCGCCAAGGACGAGATCCCCGGTCCCTTCGCGGTGATCAATGCCGACGATTTTTACGGCCGCGGTGCGTTTGAGGCGATCGCGCAGTTCCTTTCCGCCCCGCACGCGGAGAACGAATATGCCATGGTCGGCTACCTCCTGCGCAACGCCATGACGGACAACGGCTATGTCGCCCGCGGTGTCTGCGAGATGAAGGACGGCTATCTGACCGGCGTCACGGAGCGCACGCACATCGAAAAGCGCGGGAACGACGCCGCATTTACCGAGGACGGCAAGACGTGGACGCCGCTTTCCGGCGACACGGTCGTTTCCATGAACCTCTGGGGCTTCAGCCCGATGATCCTCTCGGAGATCGAGCGCCGCTTCCCGGACTTCCTGCGGGAAAACCTGCCCAAGAATCCGGAGCGCTGCGAGTTCTATCTTCCCAGCGTCGCCAATGCGCAGATTCAGGAGCAAACCGCGTCGATCCGCGTGCTGCACACGACGGAAACGTGGTATGGCGTGACCTACCGCGAGGACCTTGCCTCCGTGCAGGAGGCGATTGCCGGGATGCGCGCGGAGGGGAAGTACCCTGAACATTTATTTGAGTGATTTTTTGGAAATCCAGCAAAGGAGGCCGCCATGGTCGAAAATCTGAACCGCCTGACCTTTTCTCACTTCGGGAAAATTCTCCGCGACACGCTGCCGAACCGGGGCTTCCCGGAGGGGGAGGCGTGGACGGAGTCGGTGCGGCATTTTACGGCTGCGGACGCCCGCTTTCTTGAACTGACGGAGGGCGAGCTCTATCTGGATTTTGAGTCCGGCATGACGGTGCTCGCACTGCGGCAGGGGGAGCAGGTGACCTGCTTCTATCTGGATAAGCCCGTGCGCATGCCGGCCGGGACGGTCTTTGCCATCGTGCCGTATCAGGAGGAATGTACCGTGCGCATGGCCCTGCCCGTGACGGCGCAGCTGCTGGAGCGGGAGCTGGTCAGCGCACTGGAAAACCTGAAGATCAGCGACAAGCTGGTGCTGGGCGAGATCTACACGCTGTTTTACCGCGAGGCCGAGAGCGGCTTCCTGTTCAAGGGCGAGCAGCATTCCATGCTGGAGCTGACCTATGTCGATCAGGGCGTGCTGCACTGCGTCGCCGACGGCAGCAGCTACACGCTGCGGCAGGGGCAGATGATGGTGTTCGGCCCGAACCAGTGGCATATGCAGTATACCGACCTTGACGTGTCCGTCCGGTTTCTGACGATCGCCTTTGATCTGGAAAGCGAGCTTGCGGCCAATCTGCCGGATCGTATTTTTGATCTTTCCTCGGAGGAGGCTGCGTTTCTGCGCCAGATCCTGCATGAGTGCGACATGACGGACGCCTACAGCGGCGACTTCATCCGCGGTTATCTCAAGCTGCTGCTGCTCTCCGTCCTGCGCGATGCGGGCGGCGGCAGGAAGCGTCTGCAAACGCCGGTGGCGCTGAACAACGAGAACGCCATCGTCAGCCGCGCGCTGCAATATATCGCGGATCATGTCTATGAAAAGCTGTCCGTAGAAACGGTGGCAAGGGAGATCGGCGTGAGCGCCTCGCACCTGACGGCGCTCTTCCACCGCCAGATGGATATTTCGCCGGGCGAATACATCCGCCGCGTCAAGCTGGAGGAGAGCAAGTGCCTGATCCGGGAGGGAAAAATGAATTTTTCCCAGATCGCTGCGGCGCTGCACTATTCCACCATCCATCATTTTTCCCGGCAGTTCAAAGATAAATTCGGAATATCGCCCTCGGAATATGCAAAATCCCTTCAGGCAAGCGCAGATTAGCAGGGCGGAAAAGAGAGAAAACACCCTATGCTTTTGTTCCTTGCCCATCCGGCGCCCGTCGGGGCAGACCCGGCGCAGATGCTCTGGCAGCTTCAGCAGCCGGTCGCGATCACTGTGCTGCTGGTGCTGCTCGGCCTGACCTTTCCGCTGCGCGGACTGATCCTGATGATGATCGGATGGAAGCGCGGGCTGCGTCCCAGCCGCGCTTCCGTCATTTTCTGCGCGATCGAGCTGGCACTGGGCGTTGCACTTCTATGTCTTGCGCGCGTGTCCACACTGGGCCTGTTCATCGTCCTTGCGACCTACCTGTTCTGCATTCTTGCAGCCAAGGGAATCGACTGCTATCTCTATGGCCGCTCGCGCCAGTGGCGCTTTTTCGTTCCGGCCGCGGCGATCACCGCCTTCGGCACGCAGCTGCTTGTGCTGCTCCTGATCGCGCCGCCGGTGCAGAAGCAGCGCCTTCTGCTGACGGTTTCCGTACTGCTGCTGGCGGTGTTCGGCGCATCCATGCTGTGTGACCTGCTGTATTTTCTGGTGAAAAACGGCCGCTTCCGCCGCGTGGTCAGCAACATCCGCCTTGCGCTGCCGGACTATGTGAGCCTGCCGCTGCTGCTGCATATGTCGGACGCCACCCGCGCCGAGCCGCTCGCGCCCGCGCCGCAGGACACGGTCGAGGTGCTGTTTCAGGTGTCGCCCCGCGGGATCGGTATCGCCGGACACTGTGAGCTGTGCATCGACGGCAAAACACTGACCTATGGCTGCTATGAGCCGGCCTCGCGGCATTTCTTCCGCTCCATGGGGCGCGGCGTGATTTTCCGCGCGCCGCGCGAGGAATATCTGGACTGGATGATTCGCACCAACCGGAAAAAGATTGTCAGCTACGCCCTGCGCTTCCCGCCGGAGCAGATGCAGATCGTGCGTGAGCAGCTGGCGCTGCTGGAAAAGGACATGGAACGCTGGACGCCGCAGGAGCCGCAGGAAGAATTCGTCATGCGATTGCAGCAGCTGCCGCAGGTGCAGTGCTACCGGCTGACCGGCGGCCCCTTCCTCACATACTTTGTGCCGACGATCAACTGCGTGACGATCACGAATGATCTTCTTTCAAGAACCGAGCTGGGCAGCGCCATAATGCCGGGCATCCGCACGCCGGGGGCGTACATGGATATGCTCGACCGGCAGTACCGCTCCGGCAGCCGCATCATTGTTGACCGCCGCGTTTATGGAGAAAACAATTAAGGCCACGTTCCATC
>CAKUMR010000163.1 GCA_934667865.1 uncultured Oscillospiraceae bacterium
TGACCTTGTCACCAAGCGTTATGCGCCGGTAGCCATGCCGCGGGTGTTTTTTGTGGAAATGGTGATGGATCGCATTGCTGCCTGCAAGGTCTATCACGGAAAGAACTATCGCGACGGCGATGCGCTGGACTATTTTGAGCACGCATTGGAGGCCAGAGAGTCCATAATGATGCACCAGAGGACAAAGCGGGAGCTGACGTACATCCTGACCATGCTGCGCGACAAGGGGGAGAAGGAGACGTTCCGTTTTATCAGAGAGGTTGTTTTGAAGGGAAAGCCTTTTGCGGAAGAACAGTAACCAGGGCGCGCGGCCCGGATGAGCAGCGCGCCCTGGCATGTTTACTAGTTTACTAGAAGGCTGCGACTTCGTTGTCTGCCGGCTGGGCAGGCGTGACCTCGACGGCCGTCAGAACGGGGCCGATACCGCGGTAGAGGGAATGATAGCGCGCGGACACCGTCGCGGTGAGCAGAACCCAATCGCGGGAGTGAAGCTCATTTGCCTTGTCGTACTTGCAGGGCAGTCCCATAAAAGCAATGTCCTCGACGCAGCAGGTCATGACAAAGCGGCCGGGGGCAAAATAACCCTCGCGTTCTTTCTTCAGCCGGGCGACCTGCGCCTTGAAGCGGACGGTTTTGCCGTTGTATTTCTTCGGCTCTTCGGTGATGTCGCGGTAAAACAGCGCATAGTCGTCATCCTTGACCTCGACCACGGGTGCGTTGATGTCAAATGGCAGGGGATCCTGGATTTCGTCGTACTGCGAGGTGCCGTCGGTGTATTCATAGAGAATTCCGACGCGGCGGTTCAGGGCGCGAGCCAGCTTGTGCAGGGGCATGATATCCTGCCCCTTTTGCAGACGGTTGAAGACGACCATTTCACATCCGGTGAGCTTGTCCACGACCAGCGAACGCATATTGGCGTTATAGGCCATGATCGTGCTGCCGTCGGCAAACATGACTTCCTGCGCGATCTGCCAGTCCTGCGGCATATTGTTGTAGAAGGGGCCAACCTGCTTCATGCCGTTGAGCTCGACGACGACGCGCTCGGCGTTGTGCTTTTTCAGAAGCGCGGCAAGCTCGGCGGTCGTGACGGTGTCCTGATCCTCAATGACCTCCGGATAGACGTGCTTGTAAGGATAGGCGGAGACGTCGTATTCCTCCTCGCCCTCCTCGCAGATCAGAAGCAGCGTGCGTTCGCCGGCGTTGAAGCGCTCGTCACAGAGCGTTTCCTGAATGAACTTTGTCTTGCCGGCGTCCAGAAAGCCGGTAAAGGCATAGACGGGAATGGGCATAAGAACGCCTCCTGACTTATACGCCGAACAGCTCGGCCAGCGCCTTTTCGTTGAGCTTGGAGCCGATCACGCACAGGCGGCCGGTGACTGCGGCAGTGCCGTTGCGGACGTCGATCTCGCCGGGGACGTGATCGAAGTGCAGCCATGCGCCGGATGCGTCCTCGACGATGCCCTTGGCGCGCAGAACGATGCCGTACTTTTCTTCGTCGTCCAGCGCGGAGAGAATGGTGCGCAGCTCGTCGGCGGTGAACTTCTTCGGCGTTTCGACGCCCCAGCTCTGGAAAATCTCGTCGGCGTCATGGCCGTGGTGATGGTGATGATGGTGGTGCTCGTGCTCCTCGTCATGGTCGTGGTGGCAGCATTCGTGATGATGCTCATGCTCGTCTTCGTCATCATCATGATGGTGATGGTGGCAGCAGCACTGACCGTCCTCGTCGTCATTGTCCTCGTCGTCGTGATGGTGGTGATGCTCGTGCTCCTCTTCGTCCTCGTCGTGATGATGGTGATGATGCTCGTGTTCGTCCTCATCGTCGTCATCGTGATGATGGTGGTGATGGCAGCATTCCTCATCTTCGTCGTCATCCTCGTCGCGGCGGGCCTTCTGGATCATTTCCGCCAGCTCCTGCGTCAGAGAATTCTGCTGCTGCATGGCTTCCAGGATCTGCTTGCCGGTGAGATGATCCCACGGCGTGGTGATAATGATCGCGTTCTGGTTGTGCTCGCGCAGCAGGGCGACGGCAGCGGCCAGCTTTTCCTCGCTGATGGAGCCGGTGCGGCTGAGCACGATGCAGGAGGCGGTCTCCACCTGGTTGGTGTAGAACTCGCCGAAGTTTTTCAGATAGACCTTGCACTTCGTTGCGTCCGCGACGGTGACAAAACTGCCGAGAACGACATCCGGTGTCGCAACACGTTCCACCGCGCCGATCACGTCACTGAGCTTGCCGACGCCGGACGGCTCGATAAGGATGCGGTCGGGATGGTACTCCGTGATGACTTGTGTCAGTGCGCGGCCAAAGTCGCCCACGAGAGAGCAGCAGATGCAGCCGGAATTCATCTCGTTGACCTGAATCCCTGCCTCCTGCATGAAGCCGCCGTCAATACCGATCTCGCCGAATTCGTTCTCAATCAGAACGATCTTCTGTCCGGCATAGGCTTCGCGGATCATTTTCTTGATCAGAGTGGTCTTGCCGGCGCCGAGAAAACCGGAATAAATATCAATGATTGTCATTTTCTATGAACTTCCTTTCTTATTTTACGTCAGATAGAAGAGGCGTAACCATTTTAATGAATATTATACCACCCTTTGTCAAAAACCGCAAGTACCGGTAGAAAAAAGCGGCGGAAATCGGCAGAATGATGGGTTGCAATTTTAGAATTCCATGGTATACTAAGTTTCCGATGCGAGGTGACGAATGATGCATAACAAGTCGAAAATTTTGATAGCCAAGGTGCGCCGGGAATGGAACGCGAACAATATCCTCCGCCTGCTGATTTACATTGCAGCATCCTTTCTGATCAATCTGGGACTGGAGATGCTCTCGCGGCGCTCCTTCTCTGCCGGCATTACCTATCTGACCACGCGGCCGTGGCAATTCTTTTATGATTCTCTGATCATTCTTTTCACGCTGACGCTTTCTCTGATTTTCCGCAGACGCGGCTTCTTTTTTCTTCTGGTGTCGGCCATCTGGCTCGGCCTCGGATTGACCAACTGTATTCTGCTGGGCTACCGCGCGACGCCCCTGACGGCGCCGGACATCGCGCTGCTTTCTTCCGTGCGGGACATCATTGAAATCTATCTTTCTCCCGTTGCGATCATTGCCCTGATGCTGGCAATTTCCGGTGTGATCGCTGCGATCATGCTGCTGTGGCTGCGGGCGAAGAAATACAAAACGGATTACTATTTCGGCGCGGCGCAGATCATTCTCTTCGGCGGCGTGCTGATCGCCGCGACGGTGGCGCTGCTCAAAAGCGGCACCATTGCCTCTCAGTTTCCCAACCTGCCGGATGCCTACCATGACAACGGCTTTGCCTACTGCTTCTCTGCCAGCGCCATCACGCAGGGCATCAGTGAACCGGCAGACTATTCCGAAGATGAGATCAACTCCATTCTGGACGCAGAAGGGGAAATTCCGGCGAGCCGGAAAAATGGGCCGAATATCGTCTTTGTTCAGCTGGAATCCTTTTTTGACCCAAATCTGCTGAAAGATTTGAGCTATGCAGAGAATCCGGTGCCGAATTTTGAGGCACTGAAGGAAAAATATTCAACCGGCCTGTTCTATGTGCCGTCCATCGGCGCGGGTACCGCCAATACGGAATTTGAAGTGATCTCCGGCATGAATTTGCAGCATTTCGGTGTGGGAGAGTATCCCTATAAGACGGTCGTGAAGCACAGAAGCTGCGACTCCATCGCCTATGCCCTGAAAAATCTCGGCTATGGAACGCACGCGATCCATAACAATAACGCGACGTTCTACAGCCGCGACCGCGTGTATGCAAACTTCGGCTTTGACTCCTTCACCTCCGAGGAATATATGCACGGCGTGAAGTATAACCCGCTGGAATGGGCGAAGGACAGCGTGC
>CAKUMR010000164.1 GCA_934667865.1 uncultured Oscillospiraceae bacterium
ACATAGGGGATGCCCGCAAGCTGCAAGAGGCCCTGCACGGAGCCGTCCTCACCGTTTTCGCCGTGCAGGACGGGGAACACCACGTCGATGCGCTCACGCACGACGCAGTCGCCTTCGAAATTCAGAAGACCCTGGCCGCGCACCGGGGAAAGCGCAGCGCGGCGGTTTTCGGGACAGTTTTTCCACTCGCCGCTGGGAAGCTGACTGTAATCCTTACCGCCGTAGAGGATCCACTCGCCGGTTTTCGTGATGCCGACCGGGAAAATGTTGTATTTTTCCGTATCCAGATGGTTCAGGACCGATTCTGCCGACCGCAGGGACACCTCATGCTCCGGAGAAACGCCTCCGAAAAGAACGCAAACGCTCAGCTTTTTCATAATATTTCCTCTCCATGTTCCGTAGCTCATAGTTTTTATATCATATGCGATTCCTGCGACAAAAACAAGTAGTATTTTCCACAAATTCTGTTTTTCCCGCTGGACAAATACGCACAGAACGCTATAATACTATAATATATGGAAGGAAGGTGAAATGCGGATGACGATTGAAATGACCACAGGAGAATTCCGCCAGCTTCTGGATCTTGTGTACATCGGAAACTGGATTCTGAACTCCACCCGCGGAGACGACCGCATTTTGGAATATGACCGGATCGAAAGCAAGCTCTTCGGCCTGTGCCGGGGGACGCCGCTTGCCTCGCTGGTCGAGAGCCGGCTGGGCGTGTCGCTGCCGTCGCGCGCGTTTGCCGAGGGCGGGATACAGGATGCCATCGCCTACTACGAGGACGGCGTGTTTTTTGATATTCTGGCGGAGGAGCTGGCCAAGCGTGACATGGGCTACCCGGAGATCACGGGCGAAAACTACGAGGAGCTGACGCGCCGCATGGATCGCTATCTGGAGGAATTCAACGAAAACGGCGTGGAAAACGTCAGCATCGACGGCGTGGAGCCGGAATAAAGCACGGCGGCGGTTGGATAACCGCCGCTTTTTCTCAACCGCCGGGCAAGGTGGGTCAACGCCGCAGTCATTGCGCGGACGGGCGTCGGCGTGCTATACTGACCGCACAAGGACCCGGAAGAAAGGATGAGAAATATGACAAACGAATTTGGCGCAAAGATCAGGTCGCTGCGCGCCGGCGCAGGACTCACGCAGGAGCAGCTGGCGCAGAAGCTGTCCGTCACGCCGCAGGCCGTTTCCAAATGGGAGAGCGGAACGAGTATGCCGGATATTCTGCTGCTGCCGCCGCTTTCGGTGGCGCTGGGGACGTCCATCGACGCGCTGTTTTCCATGACGGACGACAGCCGCATGGAGCGCATCGATAATATGCTCTGGGATCGCCGCTTCCTGACGCAGCAGGAATTTGAGAGCGAGGAACGCTTTCTGAAGGAAAAATGTCTGGAGCCGGAGAAGCAGGCGCGCGCGACGCTCCTGCTGGCGGAGCTTTACAACAAGCGCGCGAAGGAATACCGCGAGCACGCCGCGCCGCTGGCACGCAGAGCGCTGAGCCTGCTGCCGGAGAGCAGCGACGCGCACCATGCAGTGTTCGACGCGGAAAACGGCGCGTATTTCGACTGGAATTATTCCAATCACGCGAAGCTGATCGAGTTTTATCTCGACTTTGTCGCCGCGCATCCGCAGGATAAGCACGGCTACCAGTGGCTGCTCGATCTGCTGATCGCCGACGGGCGCTGCGCGGAGGCACGGGAGTATCTGGAAAAGCTGGACCGGCTGGAGCACGACTACCATTACCGTCTCTACCTCGGCATGATCCTCCGCGCGGAGGGACGGCTGGACGAGGCGCTGGAGAGCTGGGCGCAGATGACGCAGGAGTTCCCGGAAAACGGCTTTGCGTGGTTCGTCCGCGCCAGTATGCTGGCCTCCCTCTGCCGCTACGACGAGGCCGAGGCAGGCTTCCGGCAGGCGCTGGGGCGGATGCAGCCGAGGTATGTCGACGCCGCGGAGGCGCTGGCGCAGCTGGCCGAGCTGCGCGGGAACTACGGCGAGGCCATTGGTTGGTACGAGAAGGAAATTGAGATCGCCTGCACCGACTGGAACGAAGAAGAAGGCGAGCTGATCGACAAGCCGAAGCGCCAGATCGCGCGTCTGCGCGAAAAAATGGGAAAACGCGGATGATTGAAGCGTAAAGAAGCGCGGGAATGAGCTTTGCTCCTTCCCGCGTTGTTTAAGCTGTCGGAAAAACGATCTGGCTTAAAGTTACGGAGGGAAGGAAAGAGTGAAAGGGAACCGTCACACCGAGCCGCAGCGAGGCGTTTCGGAGCGCAACCGCCGCAAAGCGGCGGAACTTAGCGCGGAGATGGGTTCCCTTTCACGTTCAATCACCCGCCGCAGCGACCAAAATTGCAAAATAATAATACACTTTTGATTTTGCAATTTTGCAGGCCACTTGTCCAAAAGCCCAAAAGAACTTTTTGACAAGTGGGAATGAGCAAAGCTCATTCCCGCGTTGTTTAATACTGCTGTTCTTCTTCCAGCTCCCGCAGAGCCTGCGGGGTGTCCACGTCCGTGAGCTCCTCGGCTGCGACCTCGACCGGCAGAAAACGCTCCGGATGCGCGCGGATGACGGTATTGCCGCCGTGATCCTCCGTCAGCTCCAGCAGCTCCGGGAAGAACTCCTGCGGGAAAAGATTCGGATTGCCGCGTTTGCCGTTGTGCGCTGCACCCACAATGCGGTCGGGATGCGCCTGCCATGCCTGCACGACCTTCGTTACACTGCCCGAAGCCAGAAGCGGCTGGTCGGACACCATATATAAAATACCGCCGCAGTCCGAAAGTGCCTGTGTGCCGAGGCGGATGGTGTAGCTGATGCCGTAGTCCGGATGCGGATTGCATATGGCCTTGAAGCCGAATTCTCTCGCCAGCTCCTCGACCTGCGGATACTGCGTGACGACGACGACGCGCTTGAACAGCTCCGCCGGGACGGCCTCCAACGCGCGGCGGATGAGCGGCTTGCCGTCAAACCGTGCGGCCAGCTTGTTTGCGCGGAAACGCGAGGCGTTGCCCGCCGCCATGATGAGGCAGCCGGGCTTTGTCGGATGTTCCATCAGAAGACCCCCCCTTTTTTCGTAGTATATCCGGTTTTCCGCTTTTTTTCCAGCATTTTTTCGGAGCGTTCGCAATTGCCGAATTTCACGTTATCTCAAAAATAGGATAACGCGCAGACTTCAAAAAAAATCTGCCTTGTGATATACTTAGAAAGGAATAGAGATTTTTTACCATTTTTTGTGAAAAACGATAAACAATGGAGGTTATGCCCTATGCAAGTTGGCAAAAGCGTCCCGCGCGTTGACGCTTTCGACAAAGCGACCGGCCGCGCGAAGTACACGGACGATCTGTGCGACAGAAATGCACTGGTCACAAGAGTCGTCCGCTCCACCATTGCCCACGGCTATGTGAAGTCCGTGGATATTTCCGAGGCGGAAAAGGTGCCGGGCGTTGTCCGCATCTTCACCTGCTTCGACGTGCCCGACATCAAGTTCCCGACGGCAGGCCACCCGTGGTCTGTGGAGCCGGCGCATCAGGACGTCGCGGACCGCCGCCTTCTGAACCGGCACGTGCGCTACTATGGCGACGACGTCGCCGCAGTGGTGGCGGAGGACGAGGTCGCTGCGGCTCAGGCGGCGCGTTTGATCCACGTGGAGTATGAGGAGCTTCCCTTTGTGCTGGATGTGCAGGAGGCCATGAAGGACGGCCAGCCCCAGCTACATAAGGAGTTCCCGAACAATATTCTTCACCACAGCGATATCCGTATGGGCAACTACGAGCAAGCCATCAAGGAGCCGGGGCTCATCTGCGTGGACAAGTGGTACAACACCTCCACCGTGCAGCACTGCCATATTGA
>CAKUMR010000165.1 GCA_934667865.1 uncultured Oscillospiraceae bacterium
CGCCTCCCGCAGTTTCCGGCGCGGCATGATTGTATTCGGCGCCGGCCTTCTGATTACCGGCGTGACACTCTTCATGGTCTACGTGCTGAAATTCAACCGTTCGCTCTCCATCTACTTTGGAATTCTACATTTGCTCGGCTTATGCATGATCCTTTTTCCGCTCTTCAAAAAGCTGCCTGTCTGGGCGCTTGCCATACTGGGAGCGGTGTTCCTTGCGCTCGGCGTTTGGTTGACCGCGCTGGAGCCGGTCCGCATGGACTTTCCTTCCGCGCCCGGCCTGCTGCTCGGTGCGCTCGGCATTCGGACTACCGGCTTCTACAGCGGAGACTACTTTCCGGTCTTCCCCAACCTGGGCTGGTTTCTGCTCGGCGCCGTTCTCGGCAGAACCGTCTATCGGCGCAGAGAAAGCCTGCTTCCGAGTGTAAACTCTGATTTCTGGCTGCTGCGCTTCTTCCGGTTTTGCGGCCGCCATTCCCTGTGGATCTACCTGCTGCATCAGCCGGTGCTGGCCGGACTGACAATGCTCATCGCCGCTTTCTTCTGAGAACGAAAACAAACAATCGGCACAACCGTCGAAATGACAGGCTGTGCCGATTTGTTATGCAAAATATCCGCCCTGCCGACTCGGGCAGGGCGGCAAAGAATTAACGCTTATTACTGTATTGCTTTGTGGTGCGTACCATCATGATAATGCTGGCAACACCGCTTGCAGCAAACACCGCAAATGCATACAGGGCATATGGTACAAAGGTGTTGGCCATCCAGAGCGCAACTGCGCACAGTCCCCACAAAACATGCACTACTCCCGTTCCGTAGCACCATCCGCGCAGCGTGCGTTCATCCTGAATGCGCGCCCGAACGCCCTTGGGAACCGTTCGCCCGTTGATAAGCAGGATGCCTTTAAAGATAAAATACACGCCAAAAAACAATAACAGGTAAATCATACGTCGCTCCTTCTTTCGATATCAGTCGAGCAGAATTCGATTTTTGATGCACATTCCTTTGGAATGCTCCAAAATTGCGGTTTCGATCTGCTCAAGCGGATAAGTCTCACTGACGAAGTCCTCTGCGCGGATCACTCCGTTTTTCAGCAGTTCAAAAGCCGTCATAGTATACACCGGTGTGGTGTGATAAAGCCCCATAATGGTAAGCTGTGAATAATGCACCAGATTTGCATCCGCAACGAGCTGTGTTCCGGCCTTGGTTCCGCCGAACAGCAACACCTTGCCACCCTTACGGGCCATACAGATGTTCTTTTCCCAGACCTCAGGATAACCGGTCGCCTCAATTGCTATATCACAGCCTCTGCTTTCCTCGGTCAGTGCCTTCACCCGTGCAACCGTATCTCCCTGCGAAGCGTTTACGGTCTCTGCGGCGCCGAGCTTTCTAGCCATTGCAAGACGAAGATCAGAAAGGTCGGTCGCGATCACACGCGCTCCTTTTCTGGTCAAAAGGGCTACGTACATCAGGCCGATCGGCCCTGCGCCATTGACGACAACGGTATCGCCCAGATGTACACCGACTGACTCTACGCCGTAAGTGACGCAGGCCAGCGGCTCCATCAAAGCTGCTGTTTCAAACGTCATTTCGTCCGGGAGCAAAAATGTATTCTGCTCGACAATGCGCTGCGGGATGCGCTGATACTGTGCAAAGGCGCCCATATTCCAAAGAATATCGTCGCACATGGAGTGGATTCCTTTTTTGCAGTAATAGCACTTCTGACAGGGTGCGGAATTGTGGCAGACTACACGATCGCCGACATGAAAGCGTGTGACCCCCTCCCCCACGGCGGATACAACACCGGACGCCTCATGGCCGAAGCCGTAAGGCGGAATATCACCGGGATAACCGCGCAGATAGGTTTTTACGTCCGTACCGCAGGTCAGCGCAACCTGATTGCGCACAATGATCTCGCCGTAGGCAGGTTCCGGGATGGGCGCATCCTCAATTCGGATGTCTTTCGGCCCATAAAACATCACTTTTTTCATTCGTCGATCTCCGGCTGAACTCCATAGGTTTCGAACTTTTTCAGCACAACATCCATCTGCTCCTCAGAGAGCAAAACCGGTTCGCCCGCCAGCTTGCACTTGTAGTAGATCTCCGCACAGAATTCAATCTCCTCCGCTGTATCGAAGGCGGACGGCAGATCCGCACCGCCGGCCAACAGGCCGTGGTTGCCAAGCAGCACCGCATAGCGGTCCTTCATTCCCTCAAGCGCAGACTTTGCAAGCTCGGCCGTGCCGAAGGTCTCATACTTCGTGCAGCGGACATTCTTGCCTGCTGAGCCGATCAGATAGGTGCAGGGCTCAATGCCCCAGTTCAGGCTGGCCAGTACGCAGGAATAAATGCTGTGCGCATGTACTACGGAACGGATTTCCGGGCGCTCACGGTAGAAAATGCTGTGCATTTCATGCTCACTGGAGGGTTTGCGTTTGCCCTCCACGACGTTGCCGTGCAAATCCATCACAACGACATCCTCAGGTGTCAGGGTGAAGTAATCCATGCCGCTCGGGCTGATTGCCATAAGCCCTGCTTCCGGGTCGTAGATGCTGATATTGCCGCCGGTACCCTTGGTCAGGCCGTGCGTGATGAGCATTTTCAGATGTTCAACAATTTCCTGTCTTTCCTTTTGCATTAACGTCATAATTTTCTACCTCGCATCAGAATTTGTTGTAAACACGCGGCGTCCGTCCCTGCTCCAGAACCTCGCGCATCGCCTGCGCCAGCGGGTAGGGTGAAAGTGCAATCGCATCTACGGTGTCACCGGCAATGTGCGGCGTCAGCGTTACGTTGTCGAGCGTCAGCAGCGGAGAATCTGCCTCGAGCGGCTCGTCATTGAAAACATCCAGGGCCGCACCCGCGATGGTGTGCGTTTTGAGTGCCTGCACAAGCGCTGCTTCGTCGATTAAGCCGGCTCTGGCAGCATTGATCAGATACGCCGTCGGCTTCATGCTGCCTAGCAGTTCAGCGCCAATCATTCCCTCATTTTCCGGCGTCAGTCGTAAATGCAGAGAAATGACATCAGATTCCTTGAAAAGAGCTTCCAACGTCTTTACGGGCTCCACGGGAAGCGTTTTTATCACCTGTTGTGGAAGATAGGCATCAAAACCGAGCACACGAACGCCAAGCGCCGAGAGCTTTTTTGCCAGAAGCGCACCGATGTTTCCGAGGCCGGCAATGCCGACCGTCATATTTTTCAGTGTCGCGGTGTATTCGCTGTTCGGAAATTCGCTGGGCCATACCCCCTGCATCAGCAGGCGGTGGCTGCGCGCAATATTGCGTGTCTCGGCAAGCATCAGCCCGAGCGTAAACTCCGCGACCGCCTCAGCGTTGCGGATGATGTTCACAAGCGGGATCTTCTGCTCCGTCAGAGCATCAACGGCAATATTGTCCACACCGCCGCGGCATACACCGACCAGCTTCAGCCGCTTTGCACGTCTGAGCAGATGCGCAGGAAGCGGGCAGAAATGCACCATAAGCACATCAGCGGTTTCGATCAGGGTATCCAGCTCGGAGGGATATGGCGCTGCATCGGGTCCCTTGTGCTCAATGGCTGTCTGCATCTCGGAAAACTCGTCACGGTCGCCGCTTCCCCACTGCAGTACGTCGATCTTCGCTTGCGGGCAGTCCAGATCGGCGGCAGCTTTTTCCAGCGTGTGGGGGGACACATATGCGTCCCCTACCACAACAATTTGTTGAATTTGCGCTTTGTTGATCATCATGTTAAGCCTTTGCCTTCACGTCGTTGCAGGTGAGCATATAGTTCAGCACTGCTTCCTTGTTCTTACGGTACAGGAAGTAGGCAACGAAGTAGACAACAACCGTCAGACCGATCCAGATGGGACTCTGGGAAAG
>CAKUMR010000166.1 GCA_934667865.1 uncultured Oscillospiraceae bacterium
CTGGATATCGGCGGAGATAAAACACTCCCCTATTTTCCGCTGCCGCAGGAGGATAATCCCTTCCTGGGCAATCGTGCGCTGCGACTGTGTCTGACACACCGTGACCTCTTCCTTACGCAGCTTCGCGCCGCTCTGCGTGCCGCTCAGTTTGGGGATCTCTGGCTGATGTTCCCCATGGTCGGCAGCATTTCGGACATTCACCGCGCACTTGATGCATTGAACGACGCAAGAACCTCACTGGAACGTGACGGCCTTTCTTACGGCGCCTGCAAGGTCGGCATCATGGTCGAGATCCCCGCCATTGCGCTGCTTGCCAAGGAAGCTGCTGCTCTGGTCGACTTTGCCAGTATTGGAACAAACGATCTGTGTCAGTATCTTTCTGCGGCGGATCGTCAAAATCCGCAGGTCGAGCCGTATTATCAGCAGGCGCTTCCTGCCGTATTGCGCATGATTGCGGGCATTGTCCGCGATTTCGGAGGCAAGCCGCTGAGCGTTTGCGGCGAAATGGGCGGCGACCATCTGCTTGCGCCCGTCCTTGCCGGTCTTGGATTGCGCAAGCTCAGTATGAGTGCCTCGCGCATTGCGAGCGTAAAACACGTCCTGGCGGAAAAAACGCTGCCGCAATTGCAGGGTCTCGCACAGCATGCGCTCGCACTGCCGACCGCAGAAGAAATCCGCGCCTATCTGGAACAATCGCTTTGAAAGGAGCATAACTCATGTATCAGAAACAAGTCACCGTTCTCAACCCCACTGGGCTGCACGCACGTCCCGCCTCCGATTTTGTTGCACTGGCCAAAACATTCCCCTGCAAGATCAAAATTCGTGACCTGAACTCCGATGAGCTGCCCGTCAATGCAAAATCCATCGTGATGCTGCTTTCTCTCGGCCTTGCGCAAGGCGCACAGGCCGAGCTCTCCGCCGACGGGGAAAACGAACGGCAGGCTGTGGACGAGCTTGCCGCCCTCATCGCCTCCGGTTTTGGCGAGCTGTAAGGAGGAATTAATATGACGATGAAGCGTTCTCGCATCGTCTCTGCAATTCTTGCGTTTCTGACGATCCTTTGCGGCGCTGCGCTGAAAATCTTCCGGAATTTTCCGCCGTTTTTGCGTATTGAAATCGCAATTTTGGCGATTCTCCTCGCCATTGCGACAGTATTTGTCATCGTCAAATGGCACCGCTGTCCGCATTGCGGGAAGTTTATTCCCATTACTGCACGTCCGAAAGAGTGTCTGTACTGCGATGAGCCGATTAGCTGACTGCTCTGACCATCATTGCCGCCGAGACCGCATTGCTGACTGCAAGTTTTCCCTTGGGACATACCACGTTCGAGCCAAAAGGCCCGGCAAAAAGCCTGCTGCCACTCGGCTTTCATGTCTGCACCAATGAGAATTCCATCTTGTTCCGCAATTTTGATTAAGCAATTAACTTCCTGTTTCCTCTTCTCGGCACAGAAGTCTTCCCTTCTGGTACCGCAATTGATTGCTTGAAACTACACTTATTTTATTTTATAAAATTGCATTTGTCACAATAGATAGGGACTCTACCAATGGTAGAGTCCCTATCTATTGTGAGGAGAGCCGCATCCAGAATCCGTGGCGGCTCATTTCATGCACGGTTCTGCTCTTGATATTGACGCAGCAGAACTTTTATGTTATCATACGCGCACACATGAATACATGTGGCAGTGATCAAACTAACCGGAGGTTTTATATGGAACAAACGTATGTCATTATGACCGATTCCGCCGCCGATCTTTCTGCGGAGCTGGCTGAAAGCCTGAAGCTTGTCGTTCTTCCCCTTTCCGTGACCCTTGAAGGTAAGGAATACATGAACTATCCTGACGAACGCGACATCACCGCCAAATATCTCTACGAGCGTCTGCGCGCCGGTGCAATGGCAACTACGGCCGCGCTGAACGTCGATACCTTCGAGCGTGAAATGGAGCCCATTCTGAAGGATGGAAAGGATGTCCTCTATCTCAGCTTTTCTTCCGGCCTGAGTGCAACCTATAACGCCTCTTGCATCGCCGCAGAGGAGCTGCGTGAGAAATATCCGGAGCGGAAAATTCTGACGGTCGATACGCTCTGCGCATCCTCCGGTCAGGGGCTTCTGTGCTATCTGACGGCAAAGCAGCGCGATGCCGGCGCATCGTTAGAAGATGCCGCAGCCTATGCTGAGAAAACCAAGCCTCATCTGGCTCACTGGTTTACCGTGGATGACCTGCACTTCCTCAAGCGCGGCGGCCGTATCTCCGCAGCTACCGCCCTTCTCGGCACAGCTCTGGGAATCAAACCCCTACTTCATACCGACGACACCGGCCATCTGGTTTCTGTGGACAAGGCGCGTGGCAGAAAGCGCGTGATTTCCGCCATGGTTGACCGGATGGAGAAAACCGTCGTTGCGCCGGAGAGCCAGACCGTCTTTATCAGTCACGGCGACTGTATTGAGGATGCCGAATACCTTGCAAAGCTCGTGCAGGAGCGCCTGCATCCGAGGCAGATCGTCATGCAGGTGATCGGTCCAGTGATCGGTGCGCATTCCGGCCCCGGTACGCTTGCCCTTTTCTTCCTTGCAACGGAGCGCTGATTGTGCAGGTTGCATAATTATTTAGATTCATTCTTGTGTACTTTGTTCGGAGCGACTATTGACTTTGACGATTTAAAGCGGTATAGTATGAACAACAAATTCGAACGGAGGACACAGAGGATGTATCGTATGTACGCTCAGAAACAGAATATGTCTAAGACCGCTTCTGCGTCCGCCGCAGACGCTCGTTTCTGCGCGTCTTCTTCCAATACTCTGCCTGTCATGATGGATGCCATTATTCTGGCATCCATCATTCTTTTTACTATTCTTGGCGAAATTAGCATCATTATTATTGTATCTCTGCTGATTCTGGTAGTAAAAAATGTCAAATCGCGTCTAACAGGCACGTTGGTCGAACCGTTGTAACAGCGTATACGTTACCGGCCGCGTCCTCAAGACGCAGGCCGGTTTTTGTATATATTCTCAAGATTCTGAAAGGAGAAATGAAAAATGAAAAAGGTATTTGCTGTAGTTCTCGTATTGGCGCTCGTCGCGTGTCTTTTTGCAGGCTGCGGAAAAAAAGACAGCTCCGAGGGCGGCTCCCTCAAAATCGGCACCATTGGTCCGCTGACCGGTGATGCCGCCCAGTACGGCAACGCAACCAAGCACGGCGCAGAGCTTGCCGCAAAGGAGATCAATGCCAAGGGCGGCCTCCAGATTGAAGTCAACGGTCAGGACGATGAAAGTGACGCCGAGAAGTCCGTCAACGCTTACAACAACCTCCTCGACTGGGGAATGCAGGTTCTGGTCGGCCCGACCACCACGACGCCTTCCATCGCCGTTTCCGCAGAAACGAACCGTGACCGTGTCTTCATGCTGACTCCCTCCGCCTCCGCCGTAAAGGTCACGGAAGGCAAGGACAATGTCTATCAGCTCTGCTTCAACGATCCGAACCAGGGCTCCGCATCCGCCGTCTATATGTCCGAGCATATGCCGGATGCAAAGATTGCCGTGATTTATGACAACGGCAGCGCATACTCCAGCGGCATTTATCAGACCTTTGAGGCAAAGGCAAAGGAGCTTGGTCTGGAGGTCGTCTCCGTCAGCACCTGCACCGAGGACACCAAGGACTACTCCGTGCAGCTTGCGGATGCAAAGAACGCAGGTGCCGATCTCGTATTCCTGCCCATCTACTATACCCCCGCCTCCCTGATCCTCAATCAGGCCAATGCAACCGGTTACAAGCCCACCTTCTTTGGAGTGGACGGCATGGATGGCATCCTGTCTCTTAAGGGCTTTGATACCAGCCTTGCAGAGGGTGTCATG
>CAKUMR010000167.1 GCA_934667865.1 uncultured Oscillospiraceae bacterium
GGTGCGCATCAAAGATGGTGTGTCATATTACAATGACTCTATCGCGTCCTCGCCCAGCCGGACAATCGCTGGCCTGCGCAGCTTCCGGAAAAAGGTCATCCTGATCGCGGGCGGCTATGACAAGCATATTCCGTATGACGTACTCGGCCCGGAGATCGTGCAGCATGTGAAGCTGCTGATCTGCACCGGCGCGACCGGAGAGAAAATCGCGCAGGCGACGAAAAATGCAGAGAATTACCGAGAAAACACGCCGGAGATTCTGCGAATCGACGACTTTTACGAGGCAATCCGCACAGCTGCGCACCGTGCGGAGAAGGGTGATGTGGTTCTGCTGTCCCCGGCGAGCGCCGCGTTCGACAAGTTCAAGAACTTTATGGTGCGCGGCGCCGAGTTCAAGAAAACTGTGATGGAGCTGTAATATGAGAAAGAACTGTGCGGCGGTGATCGTCGCGGCCGGGAGCGCCGCGCGGATGCAGGGAATAGACAAGATGCTCGTCCCCTTGGCGGGCGTGCCGGTGGTGCTGCGCTCGGCGCAGGCGCTCGCGGCTTGTGCGGAGATCGACAGCCTTGTGATCGTTACGCGCAAGGAACTGGTGGAGCAGGTCGCGGCGCTGTGCGCCGGGGTGAAAAAGCTGAAAGCGGTCGTGCCGGGCGGCGCAAGCCGCGCGGCGTCCGTGCTGGCGGGGCTGGATGAGCTGCCGCCGGAGGCGGAGCTGGCTGCCGTTCACGACGGCGCGCGCCCGCTGGTCACGGCTGCGGTCGTCCGCGAGGCGGTGCGGGAGGCGGCGCGCTGCGGCGCGGCTGCGCCTGCGGTTCCCGTGCATGACACGATCAAGGAAGCCGAAAACGGTTCGGTTCTCTCCACGCCGGATCGCAGCCGCCTTTTTGCGGTGCAGACACCGCAGGTCTTTGACGCGGCGATGCTCAAAGACGCCCTGCACCGCGCACTGGAGGCGGGGGTTGCGCTGACAGATGACTGCTCTGCGGCGGAGGCAGCGGGGATCGCCGTGCATCTGACGCCGGGCAGCGAGGAGAATCTGAAAATCACCACGCCGGTCGACCTGACCTTGGCGGAGGCCATTTTGAAACGGAGGAAAACCATGCGCATCGGACACGGCTATGACGTACACCGCCTGACTGAAGGAAGAAGGCTCATGCTCGGCGGTGTGGAAATTCCCTTTGAGCGCGGATTGGACGGCCACTCAGACGCGGACGTGCTTGTTCATGCGGTCATGGACGCCCTGCTCGGTGCGGCGGCGCTGCGCGACATCGGCGTGCTGTTTCCGGACAATGACCCGGCCTACAAGGGCATTTCCAGTATGCTGCTGCTGGAAAAGGTGATGGAGCAGCTCCGTGCGGCGGGCTATGCGGTGGGGAATGTGGATGTGACCGTCCTGGCCCAGCGGCCGAAGCTGAAGGATTATATTCCGGCCATGCGGGAGAATCTTGCCCGCGCGATGGGCGTTGACCTCGGATGCGTGAGCGTCAAGGCGACGACGGAGGAGGGCCTCGGCTTCACCGGCAGCGGCGAGGGCATCGCCTGCCACGCCGTGTGCCTGCTGGAAAGTATTTCATAAAATCTTCGGAAAATCAGAACGCACCCGCAGACTTTGTCTGCGGGTGCGCTGTTTGTTTTATAAAAGACAGAGAACTTCTTCCGGCTCCGGTACGCTGGAAATGCCGCCGGGCTTGGTGGTGGAAAGTCCCGCCGCCGTGCAGGCAAAGCGCACGACCTCGCGCAGCTCGGCCTCGGACAATTCTTCCGGGGGCTTGCCGGTCTGCAAGACCTTCCAGACCGCGCTGCCGCCGAAGATGTCGCCCGCACCGGTCGTATCGACGACCCGGATGCCCTTCAGACTGTCCACATGGCCGCAGGCGTTTTGGTTTTCAAACCAGCAGCCGTCCGCGCCGCAGGTGGCAAAGACGAGCTTCACGCCGTATTCGCTCAGAATCTTTTTTGCGCCCTCCTGCGGGCTCAGGCCGAACAGGAATTCGATCTCTTCCTCGCTGATCTTGACCACGTCCGCCTGTGAAAGTCCCCAGAGCATCTGCTCTCTGGCCGTTTCCAAGTCATTCCAGAGCGGCTTTCTTAAATTCGGGTCGAAGGTGATGAGCTTGCCGCGCTCCTTGGCGTAGGCCACGGCGCGGTAGGTCGTCGCGCGCGCAGGCTCGTCCGTCAGGGACAGTGTGCCGAAGTGAAAAGCACGCGCATCGTCGATCAGCGGCAGCTCCAGCTCGCTGAAGCGCAGCTGCGTGTCCGCGCCGGGCTTACGCGAGAAGGCAAATTCCCGGTCGCCGTGCTCGTCCAGTGTGACGAAGGCCAACGTGGTGAACACGTCGTTTGACGCGACGATGCCGCGCGTCTCAATGCCTGCTATTTTCAGCGTGCCGGTCAGCAGACGGCCAAAGGTGTCCGCGCCGACCTTTCCGAGAAGGGCGGTTTTCCCGCCGAATTTCGTCACGGCGGCAAGGAAGTTCGCCGGTGCGCCGCCGGGATGCGCGGCCATTGTGGGATAGCCGCCCGCATCCGCGGAAACGCAGGTGAAGTCGATCAGAAGCTCGCCTAGGGCGACGACGTCCAGCATGGTGATCCCTCCGTGATGGTGATGGTCCAGGTGTTTTCATAAACGCCGCCGGACGCGAGGTGTATGAGGTCACTTTTACAGGTCAGCTCCTCCACAATGCCCTGACGGGACGGGAGCGTGACCCACGGCTCGATGCACAGATACGGCGCATCGGTTTTCGGCACGTGCCACAGGCCGAGGTAGCCCATCTGCGGGTAGCTGACCGTGAGCGCGCCGGGGGCCTTTGCGCAGCACAGCGTGACGCTTTTGGCCATGTTTTTGAGAATGATCGCATCCTCGTCAAACAGCTCGTGCCGCAGGCGCAGCGTGTCGCCGTTTTCCAGCGGAAAGGGCGTGTCCGTCCCGCTGAGAAAGACCTCCGGCGTGAAGCCAACGCGGTCCGGGCGGCAGGGAACGGAGAATTTCAGGAAATAATCCGAATACTCCGTCCCCTCGGCAAAGGGAACGCGGAAGCCCGGATGTCCGCCGAGGCCGAAGGGCATCGTGCGCTGCGAGCGGTTTTCCACGCGGTAAGTAACGGAAAGCGTGTTCTTTTCCAGCGCGTAGCGCACGGAAAAGGCAAATAGGAAGGGGTATTGCCGCCGGGTTTCCTCCGAGTCCGTCAGAAGAAGCGTTACGGAGTTTTCTGTCTGCGCGGCGACGGAGAATTCACTCGACAGGGCAAAGCCGTGGATGCTCATGGAATAGGGCTTTCCATCCAGAAGGTAGCTGTCGTTCGTCAGCCTCGCGACATAGGGAAACATCGTCGGCGCGCGGTCCGTCCAGTATTTCGGGTCGCCGTCCCAGAGATATTCCACGCCGCGGCAGGACAGCGACTGCATTTCTGCGCCGTGTTCGCTGACGCAGAAGGAGAGAAAATCGTTCTGTAAATGGATCATGGCTCACTCCTTTGCTGCCGGGTACTCGTTGCAGAGCAGGCGGTAGGGAGCTTCGTCCTCCTCGATCTTCGGGAAGCGGCCGACCGGCGGATTGAAGCGGTTGTCGGTGTTGTCGTCGTTGCACTGGCTGACCTCGCCAAGCAGCACCGCGCCTGTGCCCGGTTCGACCTTGAAGTCATGATACATGTACTGCTGGATGTGGATGCTCTCGCCCGGCGTCAGCCTGACCTGCGTACCCGCGGGAACGGTGTAGGTGCGGCCGTCGCAGTGGACGGTCACGTCGGATTCCTTGTCGATGGACTCATCGGGCAGGCTGTTGTAGACGCGGATGAGGATGTTGCCGCCGCCGCGGTTGATGATGTCCTCGGTCTTGTAC
>CAKUMR010000168.1 GCA_934667865.1 uncultured Oscillospiraceae bacterium
GGTCGGGGGAAAGGTTCTTGTAGAGCTGCACATCGCCGACCTTGTTGAACAGCGCGCCTTTGCGATCCCAAACGATGCCGAACTTGGTGATGATGCACATTTCCTCCCGGTTCATGTGCTTGAGGGCCTTGCCGACGATGACCTCGCTGTTACCAAAATTATAGCCGGGCGCGGTGTCGAGCATATTGATGCCGGCCTCCGGGCAGGAGCAGATGGTCGCGATGCTGTTGCGCTCCGCCTCGGCCTGCTGCGCCGGGTCCTGCCCCCATGCCGGGCCGCCGCCGATGGCCCATGTGCCAAGGCTGATGCGGGAAACGGGCTTTTCAATCGTACCGATCTTGATATATTTCATTGCGCTTCTCCTAAGTAAAAATTCCGATATTCTTCATATCTTTCGTCGGCCTGCGCGCGGCTTTGCAGCGCGGTGGTCGCGCCGACGGCCTCGATCGCGATGGAAGCGATGACATTTGCAAACTCCGCGCACTGCCGCAGGCTGCGGCCCTCCAGCAGCGCCGTGATGAAGCCGGAGGCGAAGTTGTCGCCCGCGCCGGTCGTGTCCACGCAGGTCGCCTTGGGATAAATGGGGACGA
Organism: uncultured Oscillospiraceae bacterium; assembly: GCA_934667865.1. The sequence continues at coordinate 591 of CAKUMR010000168.1, forward strand.
TAAAGCACTTCTGTGCATTTTTCACATAAGCGCCGCGCCGTCCGATCTTGATAACGACGTTCTTTACGCCGCAGGCAAGAAAGCGGTCGGCGATCTCGTCCAGCTCCGTCAGGCCGGTCAGCTCGCAGGCTTCTTCGTAGTTCGGGAAGAAATAGTCCACATAGGCAAGCGCCTGCCGGATGTCGTCCACCTTTTCGGCAAAGCGCGGGCTGACCATATCCGCACAGATCGTCATGCCGCGCGCCTTCGCCCGCCGGAAAATCTCCAGCATCGCCGGCTGATCAAGGCGGGGATTATTAAAAATGCTTGCGAAGGAGAGGATGCTTCCCTCCTCCAGACAGCTCAGGTCCAGATCATCCAGACAGAGCTGCCAGAGGCTGCCGCTGCGGTTGGTGATGACGGAGCGCTCTCCGTCCGGGCTGATCAGCGGGACGTTGATGGAGGTCGTCAGCGTCCCGCTGACCGTGAGGAAGGAGGAATCGATCTTGTTTTTGCGGCAGTGCTCCAAAACAAAGCTGCCTGCCGGGTCCTGCCCCACCGCGCTGATCAGACGCACCGTATGGCCCAGACGGGTGAGAATCGTCGCCTCGTTGATCGCGTCGCCGCCCACGGTCATCGCCATCCGCTCCACCGGGCTGGACGCCCGGTCAAAGACGTCCCTGCCGACGGGGTAGAGCGGCAGATCGACAATGGCCGCGCCGATGACGACGATCTCCGGCTTACTTTTCATACCAGCCCTGCGCCTTTCCGTTGCTGCCGAACAGACGGATCTTCTCCTCTGCTCTGGCCTGCACCGCGTCGCGCACCTTGATGTTCAGACCCTGATAGCGCTCGTCGGGCGGGCAGGCGTGGATCGCGTCCATCGCCGCTTCGCACAGCTCGGTATGGATGTTGATCTTGGTGATGCCGAGGTCGATGGCACGGCGGATGTCCTCATCGCCGATGCCGGAGGCGCCGTGCAGCACCAGCGGGATGGAAACGGCGTCGCGCACCTTGGCAAGGATCTCAAAGTTGATCTTAGGGGGCGCGGTGTAGTGGCCGTGCTGGTTGCCGATGGCAATGGCAAGGGAGTCGAGGCCCGTGCGCTCGACAAACTCCGCCGCCTGCGAGGGGTCGGTATACTGATAATTCGCCAGCGCCTCTTCGTAGTTGGTTTCCGCGCCGACATGACCCAGCTCGCCCTCAACGGGGATGCACATGGGATGGAAGCGGTCGACCACTTCCTTGGTGCGGCGGATGTTTTCCTCAAAGGGATAGGCGGAGCCGTCGATCATCAGGGAGTTATAGCCGATGTCGATCGCATGGCTGACGATCTCATAGCTGCGGCCGTGATCCCAGTGAATGGAGCAGGGCAGCGCAGACTGCGTTGCATAGGAACGCATCATGTGGACAAAGTGGTTGATATCCGTATTGACGAGGAAGCCGCTTCCGAAGGACAGGATGACCGGCGACTGCAAATTTTCGCAGGCCTTCATCACGCCGGAAAGCATCTCGACGTTCCAGATGCAGAAGTTTGCGACCGCATAGTGCTCCTTCTGCGCCTTGACCAGCATATCTTTTGTGGATACAAGCATAGTTATTTCTCCATTTTCCGTTATCCGACGCGGATAACACCTTTGATGATTTCTGCCTTCCGGCTCAGGGACTCTTCAAATGCCCGCTGAACCTCTTCGTAGGGGTATTCGTCCGTCACCATGTCTTTGACATTGAACCGCCCGGAGGAGATGGCATCGATGGTCATGGGATAGTTATTGCAGTAGCGGAAGACCGTCTGGATGGTTACCTCGCGGTTGATGCCGAGGAAGTTGATCGGAGTTTCACCGGGGATGGTACCGACGATCATGATCCTGCCGCCGCGGTCGACCAGCCTGGTCGTCATGGCCGCCGTCGGGCGGGCGCCCGCCGTTTCAAAGACAATGTCCGCATTGCCGCCGAGCAGCTCCTTCACGCACTCGACCGCGTCGCAGGAGGCGCTGTCCACAATCTCCATCGCACCCAGCTTTTTGGCCATTTGCAGGCGCTTTTCAATCAGATCGACCACGACGATCTCCGAGGCGCCCATGATGCGGCAGGCCTGGAGCGTCATCAGACCGATACAGCCTGCGCCGAGAATGACGATCTTCTTGCCGGGGGCTGCGCCGCCCTTTTCCGCCGCGTGCATGCCCACGGCCGCAGGCTCGACCAAAGCTCCCTCCATCATGCTCATGTTGTCGGGCAGATGATAGGTAAAGCTCTCCGGATGCACCAGATAGTTGGTCAGCGCGCCGCGATAATTCGGCTGCGTTGCCATGAAGTCCACGTCGGGGCAGATATTATAGTGGCCGCTCAGGCAGTATTTGCACTTGCCGCAGGGGACGCCGGGCTCGCACAGGACGCGGTCGCCCACCTTGAATTTCTTCACGCCCGCGCCGACCTTCGTGACCGTGCCGGCAAACTCGTGGCCGAGACCGATCTTCTGGTTGGGATCCTTGGGCGGGATGAAGGGGCCGCATTCAAAGCCATGGACGTCGGAGCCGCAGATGCCGACATACTCCACCTTGATCTGCACCTGATCGTCCGCAGGCTCCGGCATGGGCGCTTCCTGGATTTTCATCAATCCCGGCGTGACCAGAATCGCTTCCGTATTCTTCATTTTGGTTTCCTCTTAGTCGCAGTCGTAGTGGAAAATAACCTTGATCGCCTCGCGGCTGGCCATCTTTTCGAAGCCTTCCTTCCACTGCGACAGGCCCAGACGATGCGTGATCATCGGCTCGACCTTGATCATGCCGGACTTCAGGAGGTTGATGGAGTTCTTCCAGGAGATGGAGTTGTAGGCAAAGTGTCCCTTAATGTCCAAACTCTTTTTGGTAATGTCATTGATGTCGAAATTCAGGGGACGGAAGCCCTGACCGATGCGAATAAGCTGCCCATCAACGCGCAGCATGGCAATGCCCTGCTGCAGGGAGGCGGGGGCACCGGCACAATCTACAACCAAATCCACACCTTCCGGCCCGCCGCAGAGTTCACGGCAGCGAGCAACGACATCTTCCGTGGAGCCGTTCACGCAGGCGGTCGCGCCGCATTTCAGAGCGACCGGGAAGCGATAGGGAACATCTTCCTGCAAGCCTACCATTACAATATTTACCGCCCCCATGATCTTCGCCATCTGTGTTGCAAACAGGCCGAGCGGGCCGGTGCCGAAAATGACGACGTTTTCGCCGGGCAGAAGATTGGACTCTTCCGCGAGTGCCTTGTAGGCATTGCTG
>CAKUMR010000169.1 GCA_934667865.1 uncultured Oscillospiraceae bacterium
CGAACCTTTTCTCCAGCCTCATCAGCATTGTGAGCGTGCTCATCAGCATGATCGTCCTGAACGTGCCGCTGACGCTGATCACGCTGGTCATGGTCGCGGTGATGCTCTTTGTGACGAAGAAGCTCGCCGGGCAGTCCGGCAAATACTTCGTCCGCCGACAGAAGGATCTCGGCGCAGTCAACGGCTATATTGAGGAAATGATGCAGGGCCAGAAGGTCGTCAAGGTGTTCAACCACGAGCAGGAGACCCTCAGCCGCTTCCGCGAGCTGAACGAGAAACTGCGCGTCAGCTCCTGTCAGGCAAATACCTTTGCCAATATTCTGATGCCGGTCAATGCACAGCTTGGCCATTTGAGCTATGTGCTGTGCGTGGTGGCGGGTGCGGCGCTGGCGGCCAACGGCTATGTCGGCCTGACGCTCGGCACGCTGGCGGCTTTTATGACGCTGAACCGCAATTTCAGCCAGCCCATCACCCAGATCAGCCAGCAGCTCAACTCCGTGATTATGGCAATGGCGGGCGCGGAGCGCGTGTTCCGTCTGCTCGACGAGCCGTCCGAGGCGGATGACGGCTACGTCACGCTGGTAAATGTCCGCGAGGCTCCGGACGGCACTCTGACGGAAACCGAAGATCGCACCGGCCTGTGGGCGTGGAAGCACCCGCACAAAACGGACGGCACCGTGACCTACACGAAGCTCGCCGGCGACGTGGTGTTTGACGACGTGGACTTCGGTTATACACCGGAAAAGGTCGTCCTGCACAACATCGACCTCTACGCGACGCCGGGGCAGAAGATCGCCTTTGTCGGCTCCACCGGTGCGGGCAAAACGACGATCACGAATCTGATCAACCGCTTTTACGACATTGCCGACGGTAAGATCCGCTACGACGGCATCAATATCAACAAAATCAAAAAGGCCGATCTGCGCCGCTCGCTCGGCATGGTTTTGCAGGATACGCACCTGTTCACCGGCACGGTCATGGAGAACATCCGCTATGGCCGTCTGGACGCAACGGACGAGGAGTGTATCGCGGCAGCGAAGCTCGCAAACGCCGACGGCTTCATCCAGCGCCTGCCGGATGGCTACGACACGCTTCTGACCGGCGACGGCGCGAACCTGTCGCAGGGACAGCGCCAGCTTCTGACCATCGCGCGCGCCGCAGTGGCCGACCCGCCGGTGCTGATCCTCGACGAGGCGACCTCCTCCATCGACACCCGCACGGAGGCGCTGGTGCAGGCGGGCATGGACGGCCTGATGCATGGACGGACGACCTTCGTCATCGCGCACCGCCTGTCCACCGTGCGCAATGCCGACTGTATCATGGTGCTTGAGCAGGGCCGCATCATCGAGCGCGGCACACACGACAGCCTGATCGCACAGAAGGGAAGATACTATCAGCTTTACACCGGTAATCAGGTCGGGGAGTAAAAAGCTGGACTGGATAGGCTTTTCGACAGACAAAAGGGGACATCCCGGTTCAAAACCGGGATGTCCCTTTTCTTTCTTGCATTTTTTGGGACGATGGACTATAATGTAGACAGAAAAAAACGGGAGGTGAGGCCCGTGCTGGATGCGGGAATCGCGCAGAGCTACATTGATATTCTGCATGAGGAGCTGGTGCTTGCTACCGGCTGCACCGAGCCGATCGCAATCGCCTACTGCGCTGCGACCTTACAGCGGCTGCTGGGCTGCAAAGCGGAGCGGGTCGAGGCGGTGCTCAGCGGGAACATTCTGAAAAACGTCAAGAGCGTCGTCGTCCCGAACACCGGCGGGCGCAAGGGCATCCGTCCGGCGATCGCAGCCGGTATGGTCGCGGGCGACCCGTCGAAGGGCTTACAGGTCATCTCCCAGCTTCCGGAGGAAAAGCTCCCGGAGCTGGAAGCCTTCCTCAAAACGACGGAGATCGACGTCCTGTGCGGGGAGTCGCCCTGCCGGCTGGACATCGATCTGCGCGCGTGGGGCGGGGAGCACAGCGCCCGCGCCCGCATTACGAATCACCATACGAATCTGGTTTATCTGGAGCGGGACGGCGAAGTCCTGCGGGAGCTTCCCGTCGTGGATGCGGCGGAGGAGCACATGACCGATAAATCCTGCCTGAATGTCGAGGACATTCTGCGCTTTGCCGATACGGTGCCGCTGGAAAAGGTTGAGGACGTTCTGATGCGGCAGGTGGAGCTGAATTCCGCCATCGCCGAGGAGGGCCTGCGGGGCGTCTGGGGCGCGCAGATCGGCCGCATCCTCATGGAGGACTACGGCAGCGACCTCAAGCAGCAGGCCAAGGCCTATGCCGCCGCCGGCTCGGACGCGCGCATGAGCGGCTGTGAGCTGCCGGTCGTCATTCTGTCCGGCTCCGGCAATCAGGGCATTACCGCCTGTATGCCCGTCGTGACCTATGCGCGGCAGATCGGCGCGACGAAGGAGCAGCTTTGCCGCGCACTGATCGTGTCCGACCTTGTGACCATTTTGCAAAAGAGCGGCATCGGCCGCCTGTCTGCCTACTGTGGTGCGATCTCTGCGGGCGTCGGCGCGGGCGCGGGCATCTGCTATCTGCTGGGCGGCGGCTATTCCGCCGTGGCGCACACGGTCGTCAATGCGGTGGCCATCCTGTCCGGCACGATCTGCGACGGCGCAAAGCCGTCCTGTGCCGCCAAGATCGCTGCGGCTGTGGACGCGGGCATCATGGGCTACCGGATGTATCTGCACCACCGCGAATTCCGCGGCGGAGAAGGCATCGTCGGATGCAGCGTGGAGGATACCATTGCCAACGTCGGGCGGCTGGCCCAGCAGGGAATGCAGCAGACCGACCATACGATCCTGCGGATCATGTCAGAGGATTAACGAATTTTCACAGCAAAACAGGAGGGATTTTCTATGAAACGTATCATCACCATCAGCCGTGAATTCGGCAGCGGCGGCAGAACCATCGGCAAGGAGGTCGCGCGTCGTCTGGGCTACAACTTTTTTGACCGCGAGCTGGTCGAGGAGGTCGCTAAGCGCAGCGGCTTCTCGCAGGAATTCATCGAGGAAAACGGCGAGTACGCCAACGCCCGCAGCAGCCTGCTGTTCTACTGGGCGACGGCCAAGCAGCACTCCATGGAAAATCTGTCCATGCACGATCAGATCTACATCGTCCAGACGAAGGTGATCGAGGAGCTGGCGGAGACGGGCAACTGCGTCATCGTCGGCCGCTGCGCGGACTATATCCTGCGCGACCGCAAGGACTGCCTGCACGCATTTATCTGCGCGGACATGGCCAGCCGTGCCAGGCATATCGTCGAATTCTACGGCGAAAAGGACAAGTCTCCGGAAAAACGTCTGGCGGAAAAGGACCAGAAGCGTAAGGTCTATTATAAAAACTACACCGGCCGCAACTGGGGCGAGGCGAAGAATTATGATATTTGCCTGAACAGCGGCGTTCTGGGCATGGATCTGTGCGCAGAGCTGATCGAGCAGGCAGCGCGCGCCTGATCAGAACAAAAGCGCGGCAGGGAATATCCTGCCGCGCTGATAGAATAAAAGCGGAGGCAGATATCTGCCTCCGCTTTTTATGAACTCACAGGCGGATGCGGCCACCGATCAGACGGCCGGTCGCGGCCAGACGCTCAGCGTCGCGGCCTCTGGGCTCCAGAACGCCGTGGGCGCCAAGGACCATCAGAATGGCGAGATAGGTATCCCAGCCGAGGGGAGCAGCGCCGCGCTCCATTTCGGAGATCTTCTGGCGGCTCTTACCGACGGCATCGCCAAGCTCTGCCTGGGACATACGCATCTTCTTCCGGTAGGCAGGAAGCTCCTGCACCAGAGAATTGATGAGCTCTTTCTGTTGTTCGGAC
>CAKUMR010000170.1 GCA_934667865.1 uncultured Oscillospiraceae bacterium
AGCTTGCCCTTGATGGCGTCGAACTTTTCCTTGGAGATGGGACGGTTCACCTTGCCCCATGCGATGTCGTCATGGACAGCGGGGGTGTCGACGATGAACTTGTCGTTAGGCGAACGGCCGGTGTACTTGCCGGTCGTGACGACCAGAGCGCCGGTGTTGCTCAGCTTGCCTTCACCGCGGCGGAGCGCTGCTTCGGTGAGCTGTGCAGGGCCGAGGTTGCGGTAAACGGCCTTGGGGGCGATGATGCCCAGTTTTTCCAGACCATAGGTTTCCATATGTGTTTCCTCCTGATCATGATATCTGCCGCAGGGCGGCAGTAATTTAAGGTACGATTGGTGAAAGCCAATGTCCACCGGGTAGCATTATATCACAGGCGGCAACAGATTTCCAGTGAATTTTTGCAGTTTTTCGCCTGTTAGGCTGCAAACAGCGAAAAATTAACAATTCGTTCTTATTTTATCGAATGTGGTCGCAGACGCGGGGATCTTTATCCGCCGTGTTTTCGGTTTTTCGGTTGACATCCGCGGCCGCGCGTGATAGACTATAAGGGTTAGCAGGAGCGGTGGAGTCTGTCATAGGAGCTTTTGAGCGTCCTATTCCTGCTGATCGCCGGGTTTCCGGCGGGGAGTGCCGCGGGGCATTTTCGGACAGAGCCGGAGGGTTCTGTCTTTTTTGTTTTCCGTGGCCGTCCCGGCCATGACAGACTCCGTCTGCGCCGCATCCGCGGCGGGATGAAGTCTTTTTTTACGTCATTTTTTGCAGATGGAGGGGTGAAAAATGGTTGCTGTCATGCTGATCATCCATGTACTTTTGAAAAGCAGCCGGACGGCTTGCTGCCAGAAGCGGAACTGACGAACCCACAGAAACGAGGCCATTATGAGAAAAACAAAGATCATTGCCACCATCGGGCCTGCGAGCAGCGACGCGCAGACCTTTGCCGCCATGTGCCGGGCGGGGCTGAACGTCGCGCGGCTGAACTTTTCCCACTCGACGCACGCCGAGCATCAGGAAAAGATCGACATGATCAAGCGCGTCCGCGAGGAGCTGGGTCTGCCGATCGCCATCATGCTCGACACCAAGGGGCCGGAATACCGCATCCGCACCTTTGAGAAGGGCCGCGTCCAGCTGGCCGACGGCGCGGATTTTACCTTCACCACCCGCGACATCGTGGGCGACGAGCACATCGTCGGCGTGAGCTACGCGGGTCTGCCGCAGAATCTCCACGCCGGGGACACGATCCTGGTCAACAACGGTCTTGTGAGCTTTCAGGTGACGGCCATCGAGGGCACGGAGATCCATTGCTGTGTCGAAAACGGCGGCGAGCTCTCCGACCGCAAGAGCATGAGCTTTCCCGGCAAGGTATTCGACCACGAATACCTCAGCGCGCAGGACAGGGACGATCTGCTCTTCGGCATCGAAAACGACGTGGATTTCGTCGCGGCGTCCTTCGTTTCGCGCAAGCAGGATGTGCTCGACCTGAAAAGCTTCCTCGCCGCACACGGCGGTGAGCACATCGACGTGATCGCCAAGATCGAAAACCGCAGCGGCGTGGACAACATTGAGGAGATCTGCGAGGCCTGCGAGGGCATCATGATCGGCCGCGGTGATCTGGGCGTGGAGGTGCCCTTCACGGAGCTGCCGGCCATCCAGAAATATCTGATCACCAGGTGCCGCCTGCTGGGAAAGCGCGTCATCACCGCCACGGAGATGCTCGAATCCATGATCCACAATCCCCGTCCCACCCGCGCAGAGATCTCCGACGTCGCCAACGCCGTCTATGACGGCACCAGCGCCATCATGCTCTCGGCCGAGTCGGCCGCGGGCAAGTACCCCGTCAAAGCGGTGGAGACCATGGCGTCCATCGCGGAGGAAACGGAAAAGCACATCAGCTACGAAAAGCGCTTCAAGAACACGGATTTCGAGATCAAAAGCGTTCTGGACGCGGTGTCCCATTCCACCTGCTGCATGGCCATCGACATTCATGCCAAGGCCATCGTGGTCAGCTCCCTGTCGGGCATGACGGTGCGCATGGTGTCGCGCTTCCGTGCGCCGGTGGACATCATCGGCATGGCCACGACCAAGAAGGTGTGGTATAAGCTGGCGCTGTCCTGGGGCGTGCTTCCCGTGCTGAGCGAGCAGTTCAATTCCACGGACGTCCTGTTCTACCACGCGCTGCGCACGGCGCGTAAGCTGTTCCGATTGCAGGCGGGCGACAATGTCGTTATGACCGGCGGCATCACGAACAGTACCTCCGGCAATACAAATCTGATCAAGGTCGAAACCGTCTATTGACAAAACGATTCCCGCCGCGCTGCCATCCGGCAGCGCGGCGGGGATTTTTTATTTTGCAATGAGTCCGCTAGGACTTTTTAACAGGCTGCGCTGCGGATATCGCCCACCATGTAGAGGCTGCCGAAGGCAACGACGGCGTCGTTTTCTCCGGAGGCCAGCCGGATGGCGGTCTGCACGCCCTCCTTCACGCTTGCGCAGGCAGTCACGGGCTTGCCGAACTGCGCGAGCATCTCGGCCAGCTTCTCTGCGGGCAGCGCGCGGGGATTCTCCGGCGTGACGGTGACGAAGGCGGAGAAATACGGCGCCATCGTCCGGTACATATCGGAGTAATCCTTGTCGGCCATGACGCCGGTCAGGGCGATCAGGCGGCGGCCGGAGAGGTACTGCTCCAGATTCTTTGCCAGTGCGGCCATGCACTGCGGGTTGTGCCCGCCGTCCACGAAGAACACGGGCTTTTTGCGCAACAGCTCAAAGCGGCCGGGCCAGGAAACGGTTTTCAGGCCCCTGCGGAGCTGCTCCTCGGAGATCTTCCAGCCCTTGGCGGTCAGCGCGTCCACCGTCGCGACGACGACGGCGGCGTTCTTGAGCTGATGCTCACCCAGCAGCGGGATCTCCAGATCCTTCCGCGCGCCGAGGTCAAAGACCTGACCAGTGAAGTCGGCGTGCTTGAGGGAAATGCCGTCGAAATCCGCCTTGTGCAGGCGCGCGCCGGTTCTGGCGCAGGCGTCGGCAAAAACCTGCTCGACGCTCGGCTTGCCGCGGTAGATCACGGCGTCGCCGCCCTTGATGATGCCCGCCTTGGCGGAGGCGATCTTCTCCAGCGTGTCGCCCAGCACCTCCGTGTGGTCGAGGCCGATGTTGCAGATGACGGAGGCCTCCGGCGTGGAAATGACGTTCGTGGAGTCCAGCTCACCGCCGAGTCCGACCTCCAGCGACACGATGTCGCACTTGTGGCGCATGAAATACTCCATGGCGATGGCCGTGACCAGCTCGAACTCCGTCGGATGATCCTGCATCGCCTCGGCGTGCGGGCGGACGAATTCGGTGATCTCCGCCAGCTCCTCATCGGAGATCATCTCGCCGTCCACCTGCATCCGCTCATTGAAGCAGAGGATGAAGGGCGAGGTGTAAAGCCCCGTGCGGTAGCCCGCGGCGCGGAAGATGGAGGCCAGCATGGCCGCCGTGGAGCCCTTGCCGTTGGTGCCGGCGATGTGGACGAATTTCAGCTTTTCCTGCGGGTTTCCGATGCGCTTGAGCAGCTCGCGCGTGCGCGACAGCCCCGGTACGGAGCCCTTCCAGCTCACGGAATGGATATAGGAAAGCGCTTCCTGATAGGTCATGATCTTACCTTCTTTGGAACAAGAGTGGTGTGCTGCACGCCCGCGAGCACCGGCAGGGTGACCATGGACATCAGCACGGAGGAGAGAATCCCCGACAGCAGCCGCAGCCACAGGACGCCGAAGATCAGCTCATAGGTGTAATAGTGGAACATTTTTGCGTCCACATAGAAAGCCATCGTGTTCAGCAGTGATACG
>CAKUMR010000171.1 GCA_934667865.1 uncultured Oscillospiraceae bacterium
CGGCATGATCGGTAACGATCTTGGAACGGAGATCGCCCGCGAGGGTGCGGAGGCACTGACGGTCGCCGCGGGCCCTGCCGGAGCCTTTATCGTGACGGTGGTGGCGGTCGAGCTGGGCAAGATGGTTTCCAAGGAAACGCACATTGATATTCTGGTGACGCCGGTGGTCACAATTCTTTCCGGTGCACTGCTTGCAAAGCTGATTTGTCCGGCCGTAGCATACGGAATGTACTATCTTGGCTACTTTATCAATTGGGCCACAGAGATGCAGCCCTTCCTGATGGGCATCCTCGTTTCCGTCGTGGTCGGCATCATCCTGACGCTGCCGATCAGCTCGGCGGCGATCTGCGCGATGATCGGCATCACGGGTCTTGCGGGCGGCGCGGCAACGGCCGGCTGCTGCGCGCAGATGGTCGGCTTCGCCGTCATCAGCTTCCGCGAGAATCGCTGGGGCGGCCTTGTGGCGCAGGGGCTCGGCACCTCCATGCTGCAGATGGGCAACATCGTGAAGAATCCGCGCATCTGGATCCCGGCGACACTGGCTTCCGCTGTGACCGGCCCGCTTTCCACGATGGTGTTCAAGCTGGAGTGTACCGGCGTTTCCGCCGGTATGGGTACCTGCGGTCTTGTCGGGCCGCTCGGAATTCTCGCCGACATGGGCGGCAGCCCGAAGGTCTGGCTGGGGATTGTACTGGTCTGCATCGTTCTGCCCGCCGTTTTGTCGTGGGCGTTTTCGGAAATTCTGCGCAAGCTCGGCTGGATTCGCCCCGGCGATCTGAAACTGAACCTGTAAGGAGAGAAGAAAATGAAGAAGATTCAGAAATTCCTGCCCTTCTTTATGCTGGCGATCTTTGAAGCAGTCGCCATTATCCTCTGGCTGAGCAAGGATAATCTGTTTTATCTCTTCAATTTCAGCTATATCGGCCTGTTTCTGTCACTCGGACTATTCCTCTATGGAAAGAACTGCAAGTACGCCCGGCACATTGTCCAGCTTGGCGTGGGACTGTATATGCTGGTTTACCTCGGCCTGATCTGCAATGAGAATATGCAGATCGAGGGCTTCTGGTATTACCTTTTCACCGGCGTGTTTGAGGCGGCAACCATACACTATGCGGTGGCAAAGATCTTTGGACCGCTGATCTTCGGCCGCGGCTGGTGCGGCTATGCCTGCTGGACGGCCATGGTGCTGGATTTTCTGCCCTACAAGGCGCCGAAGCAGCCGAGAAAGCGCATCGGCTGGATTCGCTACCTCACCTTCGCGGCCTCGCTGATCTTCGTCGCGGCGCTGTTTTTGTGCAGGGTCGGCAATCTGGAGCGCATCATGTTCTGGTCTTTCCTGATCGGAAACGTTCTGTATTATGCCGTCGGCATTACGCTGGCGTTTGCGTTCAAGGATAACCGCGCCTTCTGCAAGTACATCTGCCCGATCACGGTGTTCCTCAAGCCAATGAGCTATTTTGCCCTGTTCCGTGTGAAGTGCGACAAATCAAAGTGCATTTCCTGCGGCAAGTGCAAGCGTGTCTGCCCAATGGACGTTGATGTGACAGACAATTCCAGAAAGCGTAGGAACGGAACGGAGTGCATCCTCTGCATGGAGTGCGTGAAAAGCTGCCCGAAAAAGGCTTTGTAAATTTTTTCTGAAGCCGTGGGAAAAAGACTTGAAAACAGGAAAATTGTGTGATAATATGTGGACGCATGGGAAAAGAAACGCATATTACCGTTCCTGAAGTGCAAAAAATACAGATTGGACAGGAGGCTTTACTATGAAATGGGGAAAGCTTGGGCTGTTTGCCGCCGGTGTTCTGTTCGGAACCGCCGGGATTAAGATACTGAGCAGCAAGGACGCAAAGAAGGTCTACACGCATACCACGGCTGCCGCCCTTCGCGCGAAGGACAGCGTCATGACCACCGTGACGGTCATCCGCGAAAATGCCGGGGACATTCTGGCTGACGCAAAGGCGATCAACGAGCGCCGCGCGGCACAGGACGCCGCCGAGGTCGTTGAGGATGCGGCTGAAGCTGCAGAGGCGTAAGGAAACTGCCTGAACATCAGGAGAGCCGCTTGTTCTGCGGCTCTCCTTTGCTCTTTCGGAGGTTCTGTATGAAATGCAAAATATTACATAATTCCTGCGGACGGCTGCGCGTGCGCCTTGCCTGCGGGCATATGACGCTGCACGACGCGGATGTGCTGGAGTACTATCTGCGCAATGTTTCCGGAGTGACGGACGTCAAGGTCTATGACCGCACCTGCGACGCGGTCGTCCTGTTTGAGGGCGGCCGGGAGAAGGTCGTCCGCGCGCTGGCGGAGTTCTCCTTTGCAAAGGCGGAGGCGCTTGCGCTGGTGCCGGAGCATACGACGCGCCAGCTCAACCGGGAGTTTGAGGACAAGCTGGCCTTTACCGTTCTGCGCCGCGCGGCATCGAAGCTGTTTCTGCCCACATGGGCGACGGCGGCGCTGGCGATTTTCCGTTCGCTGCGCTATATCTGGCATGGCGTGAAATCCCTTGCGCATGGGAAGCTCTCCGTCGCGGTGCTGGATGCTACGGCGGTCACGGTTTCTCTGGTTCGGGGCGACTTTGATACGGCGGGCTCCGTCATGTTCATGCTGCGCATCGGCGAGATCCTGGAGGAATGGACGCACAAGAAGTCCGTGGAGGATCTTGCGGGCGCCATGGCGCTCAATGTGGACAAGGTCTGGCTGAAAAACGGCGAAACGGAAGTGCTCGTTCCCATCGGAGACGTCAGGGCGGGCGACCATATCATCGTGCGCACGGGCAATCTGGTGCCGCTCGACGGCAAGGTGTTCTCCGGCGAGATGACGGTGAATCAGGCATCCATCACGGGCGAGTCCCTGCCGGTTCCCAAACGCCCCGGCAGCTATGTCTATGCCGGCACGGTGGCCGAGGAGGGCGAGTGCGTCGTCTGTGTGGAAAAGGCCATGGGCGGCGGACGCTACGACCGTATCGTACACATGATCGAGGAGTCCGAAAAGCTCAAATCCGCGACGGAGGACAAGGCCTCGCGCCTTGCCGACCGGCTGGTACCTTACACGCTGGGCGGTACCGGGCTGGTGTGGCTCCTGACACGGAATATCACCAAAACGCTGGCCGTGCTCATGGTCGACTTTTCCTGCGCGCTGAAGCTCTCCATGCCGATCGCGGTGCTCTCTGCCATGCGCGAGAGCAGCACGTATCACATTTCCGTCAAGGGCGGACGTTTTCTGGAGGCCGTTGCGAAGGCGGATACCGTTGTATTCGACAAGACTGGCACGCTGACCTATGCGCAGCCGAAGGTGGCGCAGATCGTCACCTTTGACGGCCGGGAGGAGAGTGAGATGCTGCGCCTTGCGGCCTGCTTGGAGGAGCATTACCCGCACTCCATGGCAAATGCCGTGGTGGGGGAAGCGAAAAGACGCGGACTTTCCCACGATGAGTATCATTCGCAGGTGCAGTATGTCGTCGCCCACGGCATTTCCAGCATGGTCAACGGCGAAAAGGTCATCATCGGCAGCGCACACTTTGTCTTTGAGGACGAAAAGTGCGTCGTCCCCGCGGGCGAGCAGGAAAAATTCGACACCCTGCCAGCGGAATACTCCCATCTTTACCTGTGCATCTCCGGCGTGCTCGCGGCGGTCATCTGCATCTATGACCCGCTCCGCCCCGAGGCCGCCGACGCCATCCGCGCCCTGCACGAGCTGGGCATTTCCAACATCGTCATGATGACCGGCGACAACCGCCGCACCGCCGAGTCCGTGGCGGCCAAGGTCGGCGTCGACGATTTCCGCGCGGGTGTCCTGCCCGAGGACAAGGCCGAGTTC
>CAKUMR010000172.1 GCA_934667865.1 uncultured Oscillospiraceae bacterium
CCCGCTGTATGAGGACAGCGAGCTTGCCTATCTTGACACGCACTACTACGGCGGCATCAAGAAATATCAGTGGACGACGACGCCTCTGGCCATCCACGGCGTGGTGGCCAAGAAGGACGGCACGGTCGTCAGCGTGACGGTGGGCGAGGACGAGAGCGATCCCATCTTCTGCGTGACCGATCTTCTGGTGCATCTGTCCGCAGACCAGATGAAAAAGACGCTGGCAGAGGGCGTGACGGGTGAAAACCTGCGCGTCCTGCTGGGCAGCCGTCCGCTGACGGACGACGAGGGCGGCGACCGCGTAAAGTTTGCAATCATGTGCCTGCTGCATGAGAAGTACGGCATCACGGAGGAGGACTTCCTCTCCGCTGAGCTGACCATGGTGCCGGCCGGACGTGCGCGCGAGGTCGGCTTTGACCGAAGCCTTATCGCCGCCTACGGCCACGACGACCGCGTCTGCGCCTATGCCGCCTTCCGTCCCATGCTGACGCTGAGCGTTCCCGAAAAGACCGCAGTTTGCGTTCTGGCTGACAAGGAAGAAATCGGCTCTCAGGGCATCTCCGGTATGCAGAGCGATTATTTTGAAACCTTCATGGGCGACCTGTGCGCCGCCACCGGCGCGGAGCTGCGCCGCTGCTTTGAGAAATCCTTCTGCCTGTCCGCGGATGTAAGCAATGCGTTCGACCCGCTCTATGCCGA
Organism: uncultured Oscillospiraceae bacterium; assembly: GCA_934667865.1. The sequence goes on from CAKUMR010000172.1 coordinate 700, forward strand.
AACCTGCGACAAGAGCAACAACACCAAGATCAACTACGGCACCGGCATCTTCAAGTACACCGGCGCGCGCGGCAAGTCCGGCAGCTCCGACGCAGCCGCCGAGGTCATGGCCTACGTCCGCAGGCTCTTCTCCGAGCAGGACGTCATCTGGCAGACCGGCGAGCTGGGCAAGGTCGATCAGGGCGGCGGCGGCACGGTTGCCTGCTATATGGCAAACCGCAACATTGAAACCGTGGACGCAGGTGTTCCGGTTCTCTCCATGCACGCGCCGATGGAGCTGGTTTCCAAGCTGGACACCTATATGACCTTTAAGGGCATGAAGGTTTTCTACGAAGCTGAGGCATAAGCAATAAAATGACCGAAAGGGGGTGAGCGGGAATGTATCAGGCGCTCTACCGCAAATACCGGCCGCAGACCTTTGACGATGTGGTCGGTCAGCTCAGCGTCACCCAGACGCTGAAAAATCAGATTCTCACGGGGCATCTGAGCCACGCATACCTGTTCACCGGCACGCGCGGCACCGGCAAGACGACCTGCGCCAAGATCCTTGCCAAGGCGGTCAACTGCGAAAATCCCATCGACGGCAATCCCTGCAATCACTGCGCGGCCTGCCGGAGCATCGACTCCGGCGCCTGCATGGACGTGCTTGAGATTGACGCGGCATCCAATAACGGCGTGGACAGCATCCGCGCACTGCGCGATGATGCGCAGTTCACGCCCTCAGAGGTCAAAACGCGCGTGTATATCATCGACGAGGTGCATATGCTCTCGACGAGCGCGTTCAACGCGCTGCTGAAGATCATCGAGGAGCCGCCGGCGCATCTGCTGTTCATTCTCGCCACGACGGAATTGCAGTCCATCCCGGCGACCATCCTCTCGCGCTGCCAGCGCTTCTCCTTCCGGCGCATCACGCCGGCGGACATCACCGCGCGGCTGAATTATATCGCCTATCAGGAGCATATTTCGCTGGAGCCGGAGGCGGCGGCCTTTCTGGCCAGACTGGCGGATGGCGGCCTGCGCGACGCGGTCAGTCTGCTTGACCAGTGCGCCTCTGCCACAGCGGAGGCCGTCACGGTCGATCAGGTCTGCCGTACGCTCGGCATTGCCGGGGCGCGGGCGACGGCCGCGATGCTGCGCGCGATCGCAAAGCACGACACGGCGGAAACGCTGGCTGTGTTCAATGAGCAGTATGTGGAGGGCAAGGACCTTGCGGCCATGCTCAATGAGCTGTGCGCCGTCACGCGCGACCTTCTGATCTGTAAAACGGCACCAAAGGACGCGGCCGGGCAGGTGACGAGCATCTGCACGGGCGCGGAGCTGAAGGAACTGTTGCCCCTGTGGAGCGTGGGCGAGCTTCTGCGCACCGCGTCCATCCTGCGCGATGCCGCGGTGGGCTTCAACATCAGCACGAACCGCCGCATCGACGCGGAGCTGTGCCTGATCCGCCTCTGCGAGCCGGAGGCGACTCTGGACGCGCAGGCGCTGAACGCACGGCTGAGCCGTCTGGAGGAGAAGATCGCCAGCGGACAGATCGTCGCGGCGCCGCAGACAAAGTCGGAAACGGAAGAGGCTCCGCCGTGGGACGACGACGCGCCGCCTCCTTATGACGACGGAGATGTGCCGCCGGAGCCGGGCGGCGCTCCCGCGCAGCCGGCGGCAGCCCCCGCGCCGACGGGCTTCTGGCCGGAGCTGGTCGACCGTCTGCGCACGGCCTTGAAGCCGCCCGCGATGGGAATGTTCAGCACGGCGGACAACGCGCCCGTGCGCGGACAGCTTGCCGGCGGACGGCTGCTGCTGATCACGGACAATGAGTTTACCTTCGGCATCGTGAACCGGCCGAACGTCTTGCAGACCGTCTCGGAAAAGGCGGCGGCGCTGCTTGGACGACCGGTCGCGGTGCAGGTGCAGAAGGGCGGCGCGGCGCAGCCGGACAGCGCCGGCTTTGAGAGGCTCCTGCGCTTCGGCGCGGAGCATCCGGATATTGTGGACATCAAATGAAAAGGAGTTATTACTATGGCTAAGGGCGGTTACCGCGGAGGAATGGGCGGCGGCATGAACATGAACATGATCAAGCAGGCCCAGAAAATGCAGCAGGATATGCTGAAAATGCAGGAAGAAATGGAAAGCAGGGAATACGATGCGACCGCGGGCGGCGGCATGGTCAAGGCAGTTGTCAACGGCAAGCACGAGGTGCTTTCTCTGACCATCAACCCCGAAGCGGTCGATCCGGAGGATGTGGAAATGCTCCAGGATATGGTCGTTGCGGCGGTCAACGAGGCAATGCGCAAGGCCGAAGCGGAGGCCGCGCAGAATATGTCCAAGCTCACCGGCGGCCTGAACCTCGGCGGTCTGTTCTGAGATGCGCTATTTTCCCGCCGCGTTGGAGCGGCTGACAGAACAGTTCGCAAAGCTGCCGGGCATCGGCGGCAAGACCGCACAGCGGCTGGCCTTTTACCTTCTCTCCATGCCGGCCGAGGAGGCGCAGGAGTTTGCCGATGCCATCGTCGCGGCCAAGCAGTCGGTGCATCTGTGCCCGATCTGCTGCAATCTGACGGATAAGGACATCTGCCCGATCTGCGATAATGAGGATCGTGATCACAGTGTGATCTGCGTGGTTGCCGAGCCGAAGGATGTGATCGCCATGGAGCGCGCCAGAGAGTTTTCCGGGGTGTATCATGTGCTGCACGGCGTGATCTCGCCCCTGAACCATATCGGACCGGACGACATCTGTATCCGCGAGCTTCTGGCGCGCGTGGCCAAGGGCGGCGTCCGCGAGGTCATTATGGCGACCAATCCCGATACGGAGGGAGAGGCGACCGCAATGTACATTTCCCGCCTGCTGCGGCCGATGGAAGTGCGCGTGACGCGCCTTGCCTACGGCATCCCGGTGGGCAGCCAGCTGGAATATGCAGATGAGGTGACGCTTCTGCGCGCTCTGGAGGGCAGAAGAGAGATCAGCTGAAAAAGTAAGGCCAGCCGTCGGATAGACGGCTGGCCTTAATAATACAGCCGCAGGCCGGTTTTTCGGCCTGCGGCGTTTTGTATCAATTGTTGGCTTCTTCGCCGGGAGCCTCCGTCGGTACTTCGGTATCGGAGGAAGGTTCCTCTACGGGAG
>CAKUMR010000173.1 GCA_934667865.1 uncultured Oscillospiraceae bacterium
CCCCTCGTAGCTGTGGCCGTTGACGGTGACGATGCCGTTCGTGTTCTCGTTGACCACCATGCCGTTCGGGTTCATGCAGAAGGTGCGCACACAGTCCTCAAACTGCTCGGTGCGGTAGACGATCTTGCTCTCGTACAGCTCGTCGGTCAGGTGGGAGAAGATCACCGCCGGCAGCTCGACGCGCACGCCGAGGTCGACGCGGTTGGACTTGGTGGGGATGTTCAGATGAGCGCAGACCTTTTCCATCCACTTGCTGCCGCTGCGTCCGACGGAAACGACACATTCCCGGCAGGTGAAGTGCTGCTCTCCGCAGTCGATGCGGTAGCCCCCGGCCGTCTTTTCGATCTCATGGGCCGGCGTGTCAAAGTAGAAGTCCACGCGCTGGCGCAGCTCGTCATACAGATTCGTCAGCACGACGTAATTGATGTCCGTTCCGAGATGGCGCACGGAGGCGTCCAGCAGGTTCAGCTTGTGCTGCAAGCACAGCTTCTTGAAGCGCGTCCCTGCCGTGGAGTAGAGCTTCGTTCCCTCGCCGCCAAAGCGCAGATTGATCTCGTCGACGTACTTCATCAGGTCGATGGCCTGCTTCTTGCCGACGTGCTCATAGAGCGTGCCGCCAAAGTCATTGGTAATATTATATTTGCCGTCGGAGAAAGCGCCCGCGCCGCCGAAGCCGCTCATGATTGAGCAGCAGCCGCACCTGATGCAGCTTTTGACCTTTTCGCCGTCGATGGGGCAGCGACGCCTTTCCAGCGGGTGGCCCGCCTCGATAACAGCCACACGCAGCTCCGGCTTCTTCTGCGTCAGTTCAAAGGCCGAAAAAATTCCGCCGGGGCCGGCGCCGACGATCACAACATCATAATTCTTTTCCATGGCTTTCACTCCGTACTTGCATTTTCTCAACCGCGCCATTATAATACGAAAGCAGGCATAAGTAAAATAGTCAATTTTAATATCTGCCATAAGTAAAACGAATGGAGTGATCTCATGATCGCGAAGCTGGAACAGTACCGCGTGTTCAAGGAAGTCGCCGACTGCGGCAACCTCACGACCGCCGCGCAGCGGCTGTATATCTCCCAATCCGCCGTGAGTCAGAGCATCAAATCATTGGAAGCGTCCTTGCAGGCGCAGCTCTTTGCGCGCCATCCGCGCGGCGTCAGCCTGACGGCGGAGGGGCAGCAGCTCTATGAATATGTCGGCAAGGCGCTGACGCTGCTGCAATCCGGCGAGCACCGCTTGCAGCAGATGCGCGAGCTGGTCACGGGTGAGCTGTCCATCGGCAGCAACAGCACGCTGATGAAATACTACCTCATGCCCATTTTGCAGGCCTATCATAAAGCCTACCCGCAGATACGGATTCATATTCACGGCGGCACGAGTAAAAAGGTGCTCGAAGGCCTGAAGGACGGGCAGATCGACCTCGCCTTTGCCACCACGCCGCCCGCGGGCGGCAGCTTCCGCACCGTGCGCTGCTTTGAAACGCACACCGCCTTTGTCGCCGCGCCGGACTTCCCCTGCGATTTTGAAAAGGTTTATACGCTGGAGGAGATCACGCAGTTTCCCCTGCTGGTGCTCGACCGCGATGCCAGCTCCCGACGCTTTCTGGAAGCGCAGTTTTTGCAGCGCGGCCTGAAGCTGGAGCCGGAAATGGAGTCCGCCAGCCATAATCTGCTGATCTCTCTGGCGCGCATCGGCCTCGGCGTCGCCTGCGTCACGCGGGAGATGTCCCTTTCCGGCCTAAACCGCGGTGTCATTCGGGAATTGAAAATGGCAGAGCAGCTACCGGCGCGTTCGGTATCCATGTGTACCCTCCGCGGCGCGGAGCCGTCCGCCGCCGCCAAACGCTTTGCCGAATTCGTCCTAGAGGATCTCAGGGCCGGAGCGCACTGAATGCACCTTTTGCAGGATCTCCCATGCAGTACGCTGTGCAAGGCAGCGCGCGGCTTCGTTCTGCTCCGGCGTGTTTTCCGCATAGGCATCGCCGCAGAGGAGGACGCACCCGGCCTCCAGTTCCAGTTTCTCCATTTTCTCACCCCCAAACAGTCTATGCAGCCGGTGTCTATAATAAGATAGCAGCAGAAAGGGGGCGAAGGATGGAACCGGTCGATGTATCTTTGCTGCAAAACGTCTGCATTTATCTGCGAAAATCCCGGCGCGATCTCGAGCTGGAACAGCGCGGCGGAGAGGACACGCTGGCACGCCACCGCGCCATTCTGCTGGCCGACGCACACCGCTGGGGACTGAAAATCTCAGCGATTTATGAGGAAGTCGTCACCGGCGACACCATCGCGGAGCGCCCGCGCATGACGCAGCTGCTGCACGAGATCGAAGCCGGCCGCTGGGACGCCGTCCTCTGCATGGACGTAGACCGGCTGGGGCGCGGCGGGATGCGCGATCAGGGGCTTCTGCTCGATGCCTTCAAGTGGACCTCCACGCTGCTGCTCACGCACGACCGCATCTATGATCTGCGCCGCGAAACAGACGAGGAGGCCATGGAATACAAGGCGCAGGGCGCGCGCTTTGAATACCGCATGATCAAGCGCCGGCTTGCCCGCGGCCGCGAGGCTTCGGTGCGCGAGGGGAAATTCATCGGGCATACCGCCCCTTATGGCTACGTGCGCGTCAAGCTGAAAAAAGAGCGCGGCTGGACGCTGGAACCGCAGGAGCCGCAAGCCGCCGTCGTGCGGGAGCTTTTCCTCCGCTTCACAGGCGGGGAAAGTCCTGCTGCCCTCGCAGAGCATCTGAACGCGGTTGTGCTTCCCTCTCCCGGCGGAAGGACGTGGACGTCCGCCGCCGTGCGGCGAATCCTCTCCAATCCGGAATACTGCGGCCTGATCCGCCACGGGCTGCGAAAAACCGTCAAGGTCTTCTCCGGCGGCGCGCTGAAGCAGAGCCGCCCGCGGGCGCTTCCCGCGCAGGTCGCGCTCTATCCCGGCCGCCATCCGGCACTCATTTCCAGAGAGGTATTTGACGCCGCCGCGCAGCGCCTGCAAGCACAGAAGCCCTCCCCCGGCCCAACGCCGCGGGGTATGGCAAACCCGCTGGCCGGACTCGTCTACTGCGGCCTCTGCGGACGGGCAATGATCCGCCGCTCCTATGGCGGCAAGCGGCCGGATGCTCTGCTCTGCCCAAACAGTGCCTGTCCGACCGTCGCCTCCTACCTCCATGAAGTGGAAGCGCTTTTGCTGGAGGGGCTGCGGCACTGGCTCGGCGATCTCACACTCGTTCCCGTACCCGCAGAAAGAAGCGATACGTTGACACGTCAGCGTGCCGCACTGGAACGGGAGCGCGCTGCTGTCGCCGCGCAGCAGATGCGCGCGTGCGAGCTGGCGGAGCAGGGCGTCTATTCACCGGAGCTCTACCGAATCCGCCGGGAGGTGCTGGAGCGCCGTGCCGCTGCGCTTACCGCACGCATTTCGGAGCTGGAAAGGGAGGCGAAGGAGGCACCGCAATTCTCCCCGCCGTCGGAGCTTCTGCTCCTTGATGTGTACGGTCTTGCCGGCACCGTCGAGGATAAGAACCGCCTTCTGAAGGCTCTGCTTCAGAAGGCGGTCTACCATAAGACGCGCAGCACACGGCAAAAGGGCGGCAGCGATCTGACGCTCACGCTCTATCCCCGCTTCCCCGCCCGTTGACAATTCCGCGGGCCGGATGAATTGGGCCATCTGGAAATGATCGGCACCATCGTCCATCAGCTCACGCGCGACCTGACGGAAAAGCAGCAGCGCGAAAACGGCTTTGCCGCCTACTTCGTCGATCACACCGCCGGGGTCTATCCGCAGGCCGCCGGGGGCTTCCCGTGGACAGCCGCGT
>CAKUMR010000174.1 GCA_934667865.1 uncultured Oscillospiraceae bacterium
TCTCCTGCCCCGTCGAGGGCAGAACCGTCATCTTGGTCGATGACGTCATCTACACCGGCCGGACCGCCCGCGCCGCCATGGATGCCGTCATCCACATGGGCCGCCCGGCGCGCATCCGGCTGGCCGTCATGGTAGACCGCGGCCACCGCGAGCTGCCGATCAACCCCGAATACGTCGGAAAAAACGTCCCCACCGCGCGGGACGAGCAGGTGCAGGTGCTCACGCCGCAGTACGACGGCACCTGGGGCATCCGCCTGCTGAAACCGGTACAGGAAAAAACAAATTAAAATATACCAAACGGAGGAAAAAGACAATGAACATGATCTATGGAGTCAAGGACAAACCGAAATTCGGTCAGACGCTGATCTTCGCGATTCAGCAGCTTCTGGCTATCATGGCCGCGACGCTGGTCGTCCCGGTCATCACCAACGCGGCGACCGGCAGCACCCTCAGCCCCGCGGCAGCACTCTTCGGCGCCGGTGTCGGCACACTCGTGTACCTTCTGTTCACCAAGTTCCGCAGCCCGGTCTTCCTCGGCAGCTCCTTTGCCTTCCTCGGCAGCATGGCGGCTGCCTTTGCGGGCGGCGTGTCCATGTCCCTTGGCTATGTAGGCCTGATCCTCGGCGCATTTTTTGCCGGTCTTGTCTATGTCGTGATCGCTCTGATCGTTAAATTTGCCGGTGTTGGCTGGCTGCAAAAGCTCATGCCCGTCGTGGTCATTGGGCCTACCGTCGCCATCATCGGCCTTTCTCTGGCCGGAAACGCCGTTTCCGACCTCGTGTCCGGCAGCGTGACGGATGCCTCCGGCGCAGTCCTCGCCTCCCCGCTCGTCACCGTCCTGTGCGGCCTTGTCGCCCTCTTCGTGACCATGCTCTGCTCCACCTACGGCAAAAAAATGGTTCGCCTGATCCCCTTCATCCTCGGCATCCTCGCAGGCTACGCCGTCGCGGCGATCTTCACCACCATCGGCAACACCGCCGGCATCGACGCGCTCAAGGTACTCGACTTCTCCAAGCTCAGCGTTCTCTGGGAAAACGGCGTGACGCTCAAGACCTTTGTCAACTACGAACTGATTACGAAGGATTTTCTCTTCCTGAAGGCCATCGACGGTCTGAAAGAGCTGAATGGCGGCTACATCGGCGCCATCGCGGTCGCCTATGTTCCGGTAGCCTTCGTCGTCTTCGCCGAGCACGTCGCCGACCATGAAAACATTTCCTCCATCATTGGCCATGACCTGCTGGTCGATCCCGGTCTGTCCCGCACCCTGATGGGCGACGGTGTCGGCTCCATGGCAGGTGCCTTCTTCGGCGGCTGTCCCAATACCACCTACGGTGAGTCCGTCGCCTGCGTCGCCATCACCCGCAATGCCTCTGTCGTAACCATCCTCGCAACCGCGCTCTGCGCCATCGTGGTCAGCTTCTTCTCCCCCTTCGTCGCCTTCGTCAACTCCATCCCCGGCTGCGTCATGGGCGGCACCTGCGTCGCACTCTACGGCTTCATTGCGGTGTCCGGTCTGAAAATGATCCAGAAGGTCGATCTCGGAAGGAATCACAACCTCTTCGTCGTCAGCACCATTCTGGTCGCCGGCATCGGCGGTTTGTCCCTGACCTTTGGTAAAATCACCGTCACGCCCGTCGCAGTCGCGCTCATCCTTGGCATTATCGCAAATGTCATCCTCAAGCACGAAAAAGAATAAGTTCCTTAAAAGCGAGGGCCTCCGGCTTAGCCGGAGGCCCTTTTTATTATTCTTCCAGAAATTGAAAAATCTTTTTCAGATAATCCCGCAATACCTCATTTTTCGTTGAAAAAAGCTCATGCTTCTGTTCCGGATAGACGATCAGCTGTGCGCCCGGCACCCGCCGGACAAAGCACCGCTGCACATCCGTCCGCACCTGAGAATCCTGTCCCGCGCTGAATACCAGCACCGGCACGCAGATCTTCCGGCAGTTTTTCCGCCGCAGGATCCTGCGCCGCAAGGCCAGCGATTCATAGACCCAGCGATTTGTCGCGCCCGCCGTCTGATAGGCCGGGTTTTCGATCCGGCATTTCATGTTCCAGCGGAAGCGCGCCTCGCTGGCGGCGCTGCTCTGTCCGACCGTGGCATTGGGGTTGAAGGTGCTGCGAAACAGCGTGCTGGTCTTCTCCGCCCCGCGGCAGAGAAGCAGTCTTGCCCCCCACAGTGCAATGGGGTATGGCACGTCCGAAGCTCTGGGGCAGAACATCGGCGCAGTCAGCACTGCCTTGGAAAACTCGCCGGGATACTCTTGCAAGTGCCGCGCGCCGACGCCGCCGCCCATAGAGTGCGCGTAAAGGTACATTGGAAGCGTCCCGCAATAGCTCCGGAAGCGCTCGACAAAGCAGTGCAGGTCATACACATAGTCGTCAAAATGGTCCACGTGGATCACGCCGCCGGACTCGTGGCCCCGCTGCGTCGGAAGAAAGACGTCATAGCCACGGTTCAGAAAATACCACGTCAGCTCCAGATATTTCCCCGGAAATTCCGTAAAGCCATGCAGGATCACCACCGCGCTGCGGGCATTTTCCGCCAGATACCCTTCCCAGCTCAGCTCCGTGCCGTCAAAGGAGGCAAACCGCTCCGTCAGAAGATAGGGCGTCAGCCGCTGCCGGATACCGCACAGCGTTTCGATATAGCCGGACTCCTCGATCAGCTCCGTCTGCTCCGGATGAAAATACTCCATGGCCGCCTCCAAGGTTTTTTCTTATTATAACATAATCCCCGCATCTTGCAAGGATGAAATCCGCACCGCCGGGCATACTGAACCAAAAGGAGCCGTGTGCCATGGTGTTGTTTCTGCTGCTGACGATTCTTGTCTATGAGCGCTGCTTCCGCCGCTTCGACGCGCCGGAGGCGGAGGATTTCGGCTGCCCCTGCCGCCGGGTTTCGTTTGAAAGCGGCGGAAAAGCCCTGCAAGGTTATCTCTTCGGCGAGGGCGAAGCTCTGGTCGTCATGGCCGCAGGACTGGGAAACAGCGCCTGCCACTACAGCCCGCAGATCCGCTATTTTCTGGCCGCCGGCAAGCGCGTCTTTGCCTTCGACTACACCGGCTGCTATGAAAGCGAGGGGCGCTCCTGCCGCGGTTTCCCGCAGGCGCTGGACGATCTGCGCGCCGCGCTGCGCTTTCTGCGCGAGAATGATCTCTTCGGCAGCAAATACCTGTGTCTTTTCGGCCACAGCATGGGCGGCTACGCCGTGTGCAGTATTCTTTCCGAATGTGCGGTGGACGCGGCGGTGAGTGTCGGCGGCGTCAACAGCGCCATGGAGGCGACCATCTCCGGCGTGTACCATTTTTTCGGCCGCCTCGCCTTCCTGCATTATCCCTTTCTCTATGCCTATCAGTGCCTGCGCTTCGGGCGGCGCGCCCTGCTGCGCGAAGCCATCGACGGCGCACAGGATGCCCGCGCCCTGCTGCTGGTCAACGGTGTCAATGACTGGATCGCACCCTTGAACCGCGCCTCTGTCATTTCCCACGTTCATCAGGTCAGAAACAGCGGCGTGCAGTGCCTGCTCTGGGGCGAGGAGGGCCGCGACGGCCATGCCGATCTGCTTTTCAGCGATCGTCCGGAGGATGCGAATCCCCTCCTGATGCGCCGCATCAACGCATTTTTTGATGACGCTACCCACACCCAAAAGGCGCCTCAAAAAAAGTGTCAGAAATTCTGAAATACTTCTTGACAAGACCGCCTCCTGCTGATATAATATGGAAGCTGTCAATGCAGACGCTGCTATAGCTCAGCAGGTAGAGCGCATCCTTGGTAAGGATGAGGTCTCCAGTTCGAATCTGGAT
>CAKUMR010000175.1 GCA_934667865.1 uncultured Oscillospiraceae bacterium
GTGAGGGCGGCGTGCGCCCCATCGGGCGGGAATTTGCCGCGCAGATTGCCGCGCTAGCCAATAAATATGATCTGCTTCTCATCGCAGATGAGGTGCAGTTGGGCAACGGGCGCAGCGGCAGCCTTTACGGCTACATGGAATACGGCCTGCATCCCGATCTCGTCACCACCGCAAAGGGGCTCGGCGGCGGCCTGCCCATCGGCGCGACGCTCTTCTCCGAGCGGGTCGCGGACGTGTTTTCTCCCGGCGACCACGGCTCCACCTTCGGCGGCAACGCGGCCTGCTGCGCGGGCGCTGTGAACATTCTCAGCCGCATCGACGACGAGCTGCTCGCCGGCGTGAAGGAGCGCTCTGCATATATCGTCCGGGAACTGACCGGCGCAGAGGGCATCCGGAACGTCAGCGGTATGGGGCTGATGCTCGGCTTCGAGCCGAACGGCCCCGCCCGCGAATTTGCGGAAAAGCTGCTGGCAAACGGCGTGCTGGTCACGACCGCAAAGCAGAAGATCCGCCTGCTTCCCGCGCTGAACATTCCCATGGAACAACTGAAAACCGCCGTGCAGATCATCAAACGCTGCGCGGCAGAATAAGGAGGACACTATGAATCTGAAAGGCAGAAGCTTTCTGACCCTGCTGGACTTCACGCCGGAGGAGATCACCGGTCTGATCGACCTCGCCGCCGACCTGAAGGCGCAGAAAAAATCCGGCATCCCGCACGATACGCTCCACGGCAAATCCATCGCGCTGATCTTTGAAAAGACGTCCACCCGCACCCGCTGCTCCTTTGAGGTCGCGGCCTATGATCTCGGGATGCACGTCACCTATCTCGACCCGACCGGCTCGCAGATTGGAAAAAAAGAATCTATCGCAGACACCGCGCGCGTCCTCGGCCGGCTCTATGACGGCATTGAGTATCGCGGCTTTGGCCAGAGTATCGTCGAGGAGCTGGCAAAGCACGCCGGCGTTCCCGTCTGGAACGGCCTGACCAACGAATTCCATCCGACGCAGATCCTCGCCGATATGCTGACCATCCGCGAGCACCTCGGCGCGCTCAAGGGCAAAAAGTTCGTCTTTATGGGCGACTGCCGCTACAACATGGCCAATTCCCTGATGGTCGGCTGCGCCAAGATGGGCCTGCACTTCACCGCCTGCGGCCCGGAGGGCTACTTCCCCGATCCCGCGCTGATCGCGCGCTGCGAGGCCGTCGCCGCCGAAACCGGCGCGACGCTGCGCTTTGAAACCGACCCCAAAAAGGCCACCGAGGGCGCCGACGTGATCTACACCGACGTCTGGGTCTCCATGGGCGAGCCGATGGAGGCCTGGAAGGAACGTCTGGAGGTCATGCTTCCCTATCAGGTCAACGCCGCGCTGATGAAGAACGCCGGGCCGCAGGCCGTTTTCATGCACTGCCTGCCCGCCTTCCACGATCTGAACACCGGCATCGGCCGCCAGATCGGCGAGCAGTTCCATCTCGATGCGCTGGAGGTCACGGACGAGGTCTTCGAGGGCCCGCAGTCCATCGTCTTTGACGAGGCCGAAAACCGGATGCACACGATCAAGGCCGTCCTCGCCGCAACGCTGTAATATTATTCCCGCCCGGTGCTCCGCACCGGGCATTTTTTCGCCATAACGGAACGTTTTCCTTTCCGCGGGGGTTGTTTTTTGGAAAGAATTACGATATACTAAAGAAAATGTTTCCGTGCCCGTATCGCTAAAGAGGAATCCATGCGGTGCGGGCCTGCGCCTCGGCGCAAAGGGTTTTGCCGGAAACGGCAGAGCCTTCCGTGTTTGAGAAGGAAGCAGGTGCCATAGGGGTAGTCTATCCTTACGCGCTGCTTGCTTCAGGCAGCGCGTAATTTTTTGTTTGGAGGAAGCCGGATGATCACACACGAAAACCGCCGCGCCAACCGCGCACTTGCGCTGCTTGCCGGAATTCTCCTTGCGCTTTTTCTGACCTCCTTCTGGTTTGGGCGCTACGGCGTGGACATCCCCACGACGCTTCGCATCCTGCTTTCACGCATCTTCCCGATGCAAAAGGACTGGGACCCCAATCTGGAGACCGCCGTGATCAACATCCGCCTGCCGCGCATCGTGATGGCCTGTCTGGTTGGATGCAGCCTTTCGGCCGCAGGTGCGGCCTATCAGGGCGTGTTCCAAAATCCTATGGCCTCGCCGGACATTCTGGGTGCGTCCTCCGGTGCGGCCTTCGGCGCGGCGCTGGCCATTCTGCTCGGCTTCGGCAACGCGGGCATTACGATCTCCGCCTTTTTCTTCTCGCTTCTGACCGTGGCGCTGGTCTATCTGATCGGGCAGCGCGCACAGGGCAAGCGGATTCTGAATCTCGTTCTCGCAGGCATGGTCGTCAGCTCCCTGTTCACTGCGGGGACCTCCTATATTAAGCTGGTCGCCGACCCCACAAATCAGCTCCCCGCCATCACCTACTGGCTCATGGGCAGCCTGAGCGGCGTGCGGATGACAAAGGTGCTCTACATCTTCCCCGTCATGCTGCTGGGGCTGGTTCCGCTGTTTCTCCTGCGCTGGAAGATCAATCTGCTGACGCTGGGCGACGAGGAGGCGCAGGCCATGGGCATCCACCCGGTGTGGCTGCGCTTCGTGATCGTGATCTGCGCCACGCTTGTCACCTCGGCCTCCATCTCCGTCGCCGGTACAATCGGCTGGGTCGGCCTCGTCGTGCCGCATCTGAGCCGCAAGCTGACAGGCAGCAATTTCAAAAATCTCCTGCCCGCCTCCATGCTCGCAGGCGCGGCCTTTCTGCTTCTGGTGGACGATCTGTCGCGCAACCTGCTTGCAACGGAAATTCCCATCGGAATCCTGACTGCCTTCATCGGCGCGCCCTTCTTCCTCTACATGATGCTGCGAAAGGAGGGGGTCCACTGATGCTGGAAGTGGAGAATCTGCAATTTTCCTACGGTGCGCGGCAGGTGCTGAAGGACATTTCCTTTCAGGCCGGACAGGAGGAGCTGATCTTTGTCCTCGGCGCGAACGGTGCCGGCAAGACGACGCTGTTCCGCTGTATGCTCGGCCTGCTGCACGGCTATCGCGGCAGAATTCTGCTCGACGGGCAGAACGTCGCCGCTCTCCCTGCCAAGGAGCTGGCGCGGCGCATCGCCTTCATTCCGCAGTTTCACAACCCGGTTTTTGCCTACACCGCGCTGGACATGGTCCTGATGGGCACCAACCACCGGCTGTCCACCTTTGCCTCCCCCGGCCGCCGCGAACGCGAGATTGCCATGCAGGCAATGCTTCAGCTTGGCATTGAGGGCTTTGCCGGGCGCAGCTTTCAGGAGCTCTCCGGCGGTGAGCGGCAGCTCGTGCTGGTCGCGCGTGCACTGGCGCAGGAGGCAAAAATTCTCCTGATGGACGAGCCGACCTCTGCGCTGGACTATGGCAATCAGCTCCGCGTGCTGCAAAAGGTGTCCTCCCTCAGCGCGCAGGGCTACACCGTCCTGCTCTCCTGCCACAACCCGCAGCACGCTCTGTTGTACGCGCGCCGGGTCGTCGCGCTGGCAGACGGCACAATCTGCGCGGACGGTGCGCCGGAAGCCGTGCTTGACCCCGCACTCATTCGGAGACTCTATGGCGTGGACGCGCACTTTATCCGCACGCAGGACGGCGTTCTGATCGCCCCTTCACATAATTCGTAGTCCGGGCTTCGGCCTGACAATATCGATCTTTTAGAAATGAGGTATCCCATGAAAAAGCTACTTTCCCTGCTGTTGGCGCTCGTACTGGTGCTGTCGCTGGCTGCCTGCGCCGCCAACGAGCCGGCTCCCTCCGAGG